>DASYLC010000353.1:0-26506 GCA_036009775.1 Chitinophagaceae bacterium | reverse complement strand
TGATGAGAGTATGGTTGTACAAGTAAGACATGAAAGCGGCGGCACCAAATAAATCGGCGACGAAATCGGATATCAAGATACTGGTTGTGGATGACAGGGAGGATAACCTGTTCTCGATCGAAGCGATATTGGAGAAGGACCAGTATACGATCATCCGGGCCAATTCCGGGCGGGCTGCCTTAAAGGTCTTACTGAACGAACACGATTTTTCCCTGATACTGATGGATGTGCAAATGCCCGAGCTGAACGGATTTGAGACCGCCACGATCATTTACGAGCGCGACAAACTCAAACATATTCCTATCATATTTATTACGGCGTACAGCAACGATGAGGACCATGCATTCAGGGGCTACAAAATGGGTGGGGTGGATTATATCTACAAGCCCATCAACCCGGATCTTCTCCGGGCCAAAGTGGCGGTCTTTGTAGAACTCTATCGCAAGAACCGCCAGCTGCAGCTGCAGGAAAAAAGATTACTCGCTACCAATAAGTCATTACAAAAAGAGATCGAGGAAAGAAAGATATCAGAAGAAAAAGTACAGCGGCTGAATGATCAGCTGACGGAAAATAATGTTCACCTGAAGGAAATGAATGAAGAGCTGGACCAGTTCGCCTACATGGCATCGCATGACCTGCAGGAACCTTTGCGCAAGATCCAGATGTTCAGCGATAAGATACTCGTGAAAAAAGGCCAGGACGAGGAAAGCGAACGTTATTTCGCGAAGATCATCAGCGCTTCGCGGCGGATGCAATCACTGATCAATAACCTGCTTGATTTTTCCCGTCACTCCGTAAGCTCATCCGATTTTAAAAAGACGGACATGAACCAGCTGCTGACGGAAACATTGGGTGAACTGGAAATGGATATTGAGAAAACGAAAGCAACTGTCAATCACAACAAGCTTCCCGTTATTTCCGTGGTGCCGGGGCTCATACAACAGCTGTTCTCCAATATCATCAGCAATGCGATCAAGTTCAGGAAAAAAACAGATCCGCCTGTCATTGATATAAAGGCAGAGAAAGTGTCGGCAGCCGAGCTGTCAGCATTGAATGGCAAGTTGCATGGAGGTGTCTATCACAAGATCACTATTTCCGATAACGGGATCGGGTTCGATAACCAGCATAACCAGGAAATATTCAAAGTGTTCAAACGGCTTCATAATTACCAGGAGTTCGAAGGCACCGGCGTCGGATTGTCGATCTGTAAAAAGATCGTTGAAAAACACGGAGGTCTTATCAGCGCTGAAAGCGCTATCAATGAAGGATCTACTTTTACATTGGTGCTCCCTGAAACCCAGGAGAAAAATTAACCGCTCATCCCAGCATGCTCAGCAGGGTCCGGGCCAGCAAAACAGATGCGGCGCCGGTCACCAGTCCCCCGTATATTTCTTGCGTGGTATGATCGGAGACGATCATACGGGCTGTACAGATCAGTCCTGTCACCAGGAAAACAACGGATAACCAGCCGCCGAAATGCAATGATTGTGTAAAAGCCATCAGGATGAAAAAGGTCAGCATAATACCGGCAGAAATGGCATGCAGGCTTACTTTCATTCTTATATTGACCATCAGGCCGATAATGGTACTGACAAATGCGGAGGCCGCAAACAGGATAGCTTCATGGGGAATATCGATCCCTCCTGCTGTTTTTCCAAAGTTGAACCATACATAGGAGATCCAGAAATACCAGATCATACAGGCGATAAAAGGGATGACCCTGTCTTTTTGTGTATGCAGGTAGATGGTGTCAATAAACTTCAATCCCCGCAGCAGGAGTACGGTCACCAGGGGGAAAAAAGTAAAACAGACCACTGCGATCATCATGATCCTGAATTTCAGGAAGCCGGAAAAACCTGCAAATAAATAAGGATGCTCATATACCAGGAAGGCGATGACCATCAGCGGGAGAAAAACAGGATGAAAGATCCAGGAAATGATCTGTGCGATCACCCGGATAGCCAGGGGTTGTTGAGGACGCACTCTTTCTTGCATTTCCTTCAACTGGCTTTGCCCCTCCATCATCATTCCTGAACCCATAAAAACCGTTTATTTCTGCAAAGTAACGGAATTGGAACAAGATGTTTGGCTTAACCGCGAAGACGCTAAGTCACGAGGGAACGCAAAGAATTCTTCGCGAACCTTTGCGTCCTTGCGCCTTTGCAGTTAAGCTACGGTAAACTACCTGTAATAATTCTTATGCAATGGCCGGCGGGATTTGTATATTTAATTGTCCATCTTATTTGTCATCAAAATAAGAGCATGAAGAAACTACTGTTTACCGTCCTCTTCGCCATTTGTTTTCAGTCCGGGTTTTCACAGAATATAAACAAGGTCAAAATGCAGGCCATGTACGACGCTATAAAGGCAGAAGGGATCCTGCACCCGGAGTTTGTGATGGCGCAATGTATGCAGGAAACCGGTAATCTCAGTTGCAAGAACTGTTGTCTGCGTTATCACAACCTGTTCGGGTTTTATGTAAAAGGGAATAAATGTAAAAAGTTTAAATCCGACGAAGAGTGTCTTGAATATTATAAGAAATGGCAGGAGAAGCGCTACGAAAAATGGCAGAAGAAATATCCCGGCGCCGATTACTATCACTTTTTGAAATATGTGAAGTATGCTACCGGCGATAAATACACGAATGAGTTAAAGCCGAAAGTGGCGTGGGTAAAGAAACACCTTGTATTATAACTCCGCCCTTTTTTTGTATATCCAGGGTAAGCAAAGGATCGTGACTAAATACAATTTGCGCCAACCCGCAGGGACCTGTCCACGGGACTCTGCGAGTGGGCAGATTTTTCGTGTCTTTTCGTGATCATTCGTGGCAAACCAAAAAATCAATACCTTAGTCGCCATTCAATTTTTACCATGAGCCAGCAATTCCACCATATCCCAGCCTTACTCAAATCAACCGAACTGGCGGCTATCGAAGAGCTTGTTGCCAAAGCCTCCTTCGTTGATGGCAAAGCCACCGCCAGCATGGCCGCCAAAGAGGTCAAGAATAACCAGCAGATCGATTCGGCAAACACCGGCGTGCTGGAACAGGTACAAAAAATATTGAACGTCGCCATTCAATCCAGTCCTTATTTCCAGGCGGCAGCACAACCGAAAACAGTGCATCCCTTTATCATCAGCAAATACGGACCGGGACAATATTATGGCTGGCATGTGGACTCACCCATCATGGGCGAACCCGCTATCCGCACCGACCTGGCCATGACCATCTTTTTAAATGACACCAGCTCTTATACGGGAGGAGAATTGGTGATACAAACTTCATCGGGACCCATCGCAATGAAACCCGCCAAAGGCGATGCGATATTATACCCCTGTCAGTACTTACACTGCGTGAATGAAATCAAGAACGGTGAGCGGATCGCCGCTGTTACCTGGGTGCAGAGCAATATTCAATCCACCGAACAAAGGGAATTATTATTCCAGCTGAACCAGGTGCATGCCGTGCTGCAGCAAAAGGATAAACATTCACAGGAAGCCAATCTATTATTGCAATCTTATTCGAATCTGTTCAGGATGTGGGCGGACGTTTAAGCAGATAAAAGATGATAATTAATAGATAAAAGTTTATGGGACGTTGCTACAACGTTTCTATGTTTCAATAACTATTCACTTTTATCTTTCCGCAGGAAACCCTGCTCTGTAAAGAAGCATTATCTATTAGTTTTTAACTATTATCTTTTATCTGCTCTTCCATCTCATCCGCCATCCTGTTCCCCACCTCCGTATTCATCTCCCGGAACATCCGTATCATTTGTTTTTTGGTGGCTTCATCAGGCTGAGGGTCTGCGATCTCTTTTTTATTGGAGATAGTAGTGCTGTTAAACAAGTCCTTTACCCAATCATTTACGATTCCGTCGATGACCAGGTGTATCCTGTCAGTATTGCTTTTGTTGGACAATGCGTGCGGGAGATTCAGGTTCAGGTACCAGCATTCCCCCTGCCTTAACTGCATTTTTTCGTCCTGTAAATAAAACTCAACCTCATCGTTGGTGATGACCGGAACATGCAGGCGCAGGAATCCCTGTTCCATGCAAAGACCCATATCGGTATGTTCTTTAATAACGGCGCCCGCCCCCAGTTTTTGCAGGCGGACAGCCATCAACGGACATTCGATCGAATTCAATACTGACTGCAGATACGGTGACCGTTCCAGGAGTTCGGTATCATGATAAACAGCATCGTCCACAGGTGATATCACAATATTCTCCGCAGAGCCATCAATACTCCGAAGTGCAAGCGCACTCCATTCTCCATCATAATGTTTTGTTTGATAATGCATCGGCCAGTCAGACTGTGTCCCGGAGGGTCCTTTGGACAATGCCAGCACTTCCGACTGCATCGCCGGTACATCAAACTGAAATGGTAGCTGGAGATATTTGATCATTGTTTTGTAAAGATAAAATCATTTATCACCAGCGCATCCAGCCGGCTTTCATAAAAAAATAAAATAGCTTCTTCCGGTGTTTCCACGATGGGTTGCGACATCCTGTTAAAAGAAGTATTCAATAACACACTGATCCCGGTGATCTCTTTGAATTCAGTGAGCAACTGGTAAAAAGGTTCTGCTTTATCTTTCACGGTTTGCACCCTGCAGGTTCCATCCACATGAACGATACCCGGCATCTTATCTTTCCATTCTTCTTTTATTTCATCGATCAGGATCATGTACGGACTTTCATATCCCTTTTTGAAATAGATGTCTTTGTCTTCATACAGTACAGCCGGCGCAAAGGGCCGGAAATCTTCCCGCAGCTTTATATGCCGGTTGATATGTTCGCGGATGCCCGGTGTCCGCGGATCAGCGAGAATGCTTCTCCTGCCCAGCGCCCGGGGACCGAATTCGCAACCCAGTTGAAAAAAGCCGATCGTCTTCCCGGCTGCCAATAATGCCGCAGCGGTTTTCACAGCATCCGGGGACCTTTCGGCCCTCCGGTCTTCCCGGCTTCCGGTCTTCCCTATCGTCTCCTTTATCACTCCCGCATCATATATTTTTCCAAAGCAAGTACTTCCGCTATGTTTCACTTTCTCCTTCTTCAGCACCTCTATCCATCCATAGTAAGCACAACCGATCGCCAGTCCATTATCACCAGCAGCCGGTTCGATATATAATTCCCGGTTGGTTTGATCAATGATCTTTGCATTGGTCACCGCGTTCAATGCCACGCCACCAGCATACACCAACTGTTCATGCGGGTGCAATGCAAGCCGGTGCTGAATGATATACAGGACAGCACGTTCAGTTTCTGCCTGTACCCAGGCCGCTATATCAGCATAGTATTGAAAATGATCAGCGAAGGGATGTGTAACAGGATCGGCAGGCTCTGTAAAAAAACGATGCATGACCTCATCATTCACCAGGACCCGGCCTTCTTTTAACAGGAACAGTTCTTCTTTATATTGTTGCCTGTTCCCATAAGGCGCCAGTCCCATCAGTTTGCCGGCCGCGTCAAAATCACCAAAACAATAATGAGCGGCCATCGAATAGAGCCCACCAATAGAATGATTGGACGTGGGCAAATAAACCTGTCCGGGCTTATGGGTATAATTAATGATAGAAAAATCCTTAAACAGCGGCTTCATGTTTTTCCCGTCAAAAAAATAAAAACTATCCTTCTCGCCGTACAGCCCGGGAATACTGTTTACATCCGCTGGTACAAAGGCATTCCCAAGATCATCGCATTGCTGGTAGAAACTGCCGCATCCATCGATGACCATTACATTGCATTCGTCGAAAGGACTTGTACCCGCAGCGCTCCAGGCATGGGCAAGATGATGAGAGATCGTAACAAAAGGAACAGCAGTGGAAGCGGGAAAAAGCCTTGGACCTTTGTACCGGTGTTTTTGTATCCCGTTTTTTTCAAAATTGGCGGATTGCACCACCAGTGAGAGGTCGTCAATACCGATACCCGCCGCATCCAGGCAATAGTGCACGGCCAACGAATCATTACCGCCATCATGTTTGATGCGGCTGATCCTTTCTTTCTCGATAGCTACATGTATTTGCCCGTCTTTCAGCAGGCAGGCCGCGCCATCATGACTGAGCCCGATGCCAAGCACATAAGTGGGATCCGGCATACGATCATGCTGTTTCTCTCTTCCAGCGGTTACGGGGGGTTCCGATCATCAGGTTGTCGAATACTACCTGTTGTTTCTGGCCGTCTTCGTTGAAATGAATATCGAGTTTGCCCAGGACAATACCACCATAACCCACGTGGTTGATGATGACCTCGTTCTTCAGTTTATTATCTACCACATGAGGAGTGGTCATAAAAGATTGAGACCCGCTGCCCAGGATGATATCGATCGAAGTGGATTTTTCGGCCAGCGTGATATCACTAAGGCGGCTTTTTTTATTATAACCTAACGAGGACAGGCAAACTACGAGGTTGCAGTTGTCGTCTTTCTTTAATTTTTTGGCAAACTTATCGGCAATAAAGAATGATTTAACGGTAACACTGATGATACCCACCCTTATCTTTCCTTTCTGAATGATACGATAAGGCAATTGAGCCCCATTATCTTCAGCGCTGTTCACAAGGGGTAATTTACCCGTAAGGCTATTTATTGTTTCTGCTTTTGCATCGGACATAAAGACAGCATCGTATTGCATACGGCTGGTCAGTTCCAGCAGTTCTTCCTGTTGGCTGAGTTCTTTGGATGAAACAAGATTTCCCGAATCGGCCAGTATAATATTAGAGGATTTGTCCCTCAACTGTCCCACTACGGAAGCGAGATTACGGAAGCCACCCAGTCCGTCATATAAAGAACTATCGCTTACGGGTGAAAGCTGTCCGAACAGATCGGCCGTATGCAGAATGGATATACTGTTTTGATTACCTGCGGTGCCGCCAAAAATGGAACCGGTACCGGCTAATGCACTGAAAGGTTTGGCTACGATTAAAGCAGTAGCGGTCAGCGCTGTCTGTTTGACGAATTTTCTTCTTGAGTTCATGGGAGGGCGGTTTTAGCTTTGGTTATATGCCGTACAAAGTACAAATTCTGCCATAAATTGCAATAAAAAAATTACACATCGCTGTGAATGGTACTGATATCATAGAAAAAAGCATCCGTTTTTTAGACGAAACGGGGATCGCGGTGAGATTTGGGGTCGTGGAAGACGGGAGTTTTCTGCCCGGTCTTTCCATCGAAAGAGGCTGTATCATAGTAGATAAGGAAAAATTGAAATACCCCGGCGATATCCTGCATGAAGCGGGTCATCTCGCCATAGTACCGGCAGCAGACAGGACGCAACTGGATGCAAACCTGATCGCAGAACGTCCGCAACGGAAGGCCGAAGAGATGATGGCGATCGCCTGGTCCTATGCAGCGGCTATATATTTATCGATCGACCCGCATATTATTTTTCATGATGATGGGTACAAAGGAGGGGGCAGCTATATCGCTGATAGTTTTGCGAATAAACAATACTTCGGTTTGCCGATGCTGCAATGGGTAGGCATGGCTGCCGATGAAAAAAAAGCAAAGGAACTAAATATAAACCCCTACCCGGAAATGATCAAATGGTTAAGGGATTAAAAAAAAATTGAACCACTAAGACACAATCACGAAATAGCATAAGGCAATCTTTGTGAAGCCTTTGTGTCCTGGTGTCTTAGTGGTTCAAATTTCAAACTGACACACTGTTAAAACTTTATACCCCAAAATAGTTACGTGATTAATTTTTCGCACGAAAAATAAAATCCTATATTTAAAATCTTATATTTACGTGCATCTAATTTTATAACCATTAACTAACTTTTCCATGGAAGGTACTATTGGAGAAATCCGGATGTTTGCCGGAAACTTCGCACCAAGGTCATGGGCCTTTTGCGCTAACCAGATACTCCCTATTGCACAAAACACAGCTTTGTTTTCCATCTTAGGCACCACTTATGGTGGCAATGGACAAACAACTTTTGCATTACCCGATTTCCGGGGACGTGTAGCTGTTGGTACAGGACAGGGACCCGGCTTGCCCAATATCACATTGGGTGAATTGGCAGGGTCACAAACGCAGGCACTTACCATCAACCAAATGCCGGCACATAACCATGCACTCACGGGTGCTGTAACTCCCCAGGCGAATGCGGGAACAGATGGACAGACAGATGATCCGTCCGGTCGTCGTTTGATGGGCGCCAGTATTTTCACCGGCGCTGCTACGGACCTGGCCAATATGGCTGCGGCAGTATCCACTCTCCAGATTGGGATCAATGGTGGAAGCCAGCCGTTCAGTATCATGCCGCCTTATCTCGGTATGAATTATATTATCTGCCTGTTTGGTATTTTCCCATCAAGGGATTAATACAGACACAAACCAATTAACTCACCATCTAACCTTTATATATATGGAAGGAACTTTGGCTGAAATACGAATGTTCGCGGGCAATTTTGCCCCGAGAGGATGGATGCTCTGCCAGGGCCAGCTATTATCTATCGCACAATGGACAGCTGTCTTTGCTCTTGTCGGAACTACTTATGGCGGTAATGGCCAGACCACTTTTGGCGTACCTGATTTCCGGGGACGTATGGCATTGGGCACAGGTCAGGGGCCGGGTCAGCCCAACGTTGACCTGGGAGAAATATCGGGCGTTGTGAATACAACACTTACTTTAGCTAATCTCCCGATGCATAATCACGCTCTGACCGGTACAGTAACCCAACAGGCAAATGCAGGTACCGACGGAACAACGGATGATCCGTCCGGCCGTCGTTTGATGGGCTCCAATAATTTTACCGGTGCCACATCGGACCTGGTGAGTATGGCACCCATGCTATCCACTCTTGTAATTGCGCCGAACGGCGGAAACCAGTCGTTCAGCAACCGGTCGCCTTATTTAGGCATACAATTTATTTTTTGCGTAGAGGGTATATTCCCCAGCAGGGATTAATTTTTCTTGTTATTATATATGATCCCCCTCTGTCAAAAGCCGAGGGGGATTATCTTTATCCCACCGTGAATCGCGAGACCAGGGACCGAAAGATGAAAATTCGCAACCATTGAGGCCCCGACTCAGGCCTCACAACTATCAACCAAACCTCATGCTTCGTACAGCTATATTACTTCCCCGCTCTTCTTTATTTCCTTCTATCGGCATCGATCTTTTAAATGGCATAAAATCATGTCTGAAAGAATATGGGATACAGGAGGAGATCACATTACTTACAGATAATATCGGTTATGGACTGGAGGAAGGGGATATCTATACGAAAGCCGAGCGTTTTATACTGCAGGAAGATGCCGACCTGGTCATTGTGGTAGCCGATATCCGCATCGCCGAATTACTGCATCCGCTATTCACTGCCAGCAACAAGTTGCTGATGATCGTGAATTGCGGCGCTAACTATCCTGAAAGCTGGAATGCTGCCCCTACCACATTGGTCCTTTCACTTAATTTCTGTTTGCATGCCAGGCTGACGGGTAAAATGGCCGCGCTGGAAAATGATAATAAGAAAGGCGCTTATGCAGTTTCTTATTATGATGCGGGGTACAGGCAGTGCTATTCACTGCTCAATAGTCATCATAAAAATGGGGGGATACCTGCATTCACACACGTTACGCACCTGAAGGCAACTGAATTTACATTAGCGCCGCTTGCGGAGTTCATTGAACAAAATGATGACGTAAAAACATTGCTCTGTCTTTTCTGCGGCAATATGGCTTCTCAGTTCTACCGGGAGGTGACACCTCTTCAGCAACAATTCCAGTTGAAATTATTTGGTGGTCCAATGATGTTTGATGAGACGATCTTCAACGGGGAGCAAGTTATTATGCCTGCGATCAGTGGTCATACGCCATGGGTATCGGAACTTGACAATGAATATAACAAGACATTCAAAAGATCATTTCAGCAGTTGCCAGGTAAAAAAACAAACCTGTTTGCCTTGCTCGGCTGGGAAGCCGGTTTATTTATCCGGAATATTTTACAACACTGCAAAGCAGGCACAACCGCGGCGGATGAAATACTGCCTTTGCTTTGTAAACAGGATATTGAAAGTCCGCGTGGATGGTTAAAAACAGATCCCGATACATTCCATGTCTATGGTGCTTCCTGGCTGGTGAGCTGTTCGGAGAATGGAGAAATAACTATTATCAAAGAAGCTTCCGGGGTGGAAGAAGAATGGAAATTATTTACCAGTGAAACCTGGCCGGCCGGTGAAAGTTCGGGCTGGCGAAATACATACCTGTGTATTTAGGAAAGGACGATAGCCATAGCCAATTGCAATTTCCACATTAACAATATGACAAACGAAGTAAAAGCCCTCATCCTCTGCAATAACCCCATCGCCGTTCCCGGCATCCGGGAATTTCTTTTCTACGGAAAAGCAGGAGCTATTGTGGTAACAAAGCGCAATAAAGAAATGCAGGGTTTGATAAGATCCCTGACGGAAGGTACCGGCGTACCGCTGATCGTCGTTACAAAAGATGACCTGCAGGAAAAGCTGGTGGATGCTATTACAAAGTATGAGATCAATACCGGGGTGGTAATGACCTTCCCATTTATCCTGCCGGAGAAGATCTGGAACTTACCGGCACGGGGGTTTATTAATTTCCATTACGGTTTGCTCCCGCAATGCAGGGGTCCGCAGCCTGTCTTGCGTCACCTGCTTAATAATGATGCGGAGGCGGGTATAACACTGCACAAAGTGGATGGCGGTATTGATACGGGCGAGATCATCATTCAGGAAAAAATAAAGATCGCTGATACAGATACATACGGTTCATTGCAATCAAAGCTCGCTTACCTCGCGGCGAAGCCGGCGGCTAATCTTTTAAAGATATTATCCTACGGTTCGGTGCTTCCTTCCAAACCCCAGGATGAAACAAAAGCACATTACTACGAAATGCCGGGAAAAGATGAACTCACTATTAACTGGAGTGATATGAGTGGGGAAAAAATTACACGATTAGTTAATGCATGCAATCCATGGAATAAAGGGGCGGGGACCACTATCAATGACTGGTTTATTGGTATAACTGAAGTAGAACTATTAGGGGAAACTAAGGGAAAACCTGTAGGAACGGTACTTACGGCCGATGAAATAGAGGGCCTGACCGTACAAACCTGTGACAATAGAGTATTAAAGATCAATATAGTTTACACACAGGAAGGTTTTTATTCCGGCCACAAACTTGCGGGATTCGGAATAAAAAAAGGTATGCAATTTGTATAATGATTTATTTGCCAACGGAAAAAAGGCGTTAATTTTATTTCAGCTTTCTTTTATCTCTTATCTCTAAAAAAACTTTATGAAACGTTTTTACAAAACTGCAGGCAATTTCTTTCTTCTTTCTTTTTTATTTATCGGCTCTCAAGCAAAAGCACAGCATGTGCCGGGAGATATTGCTTTTACTGGTTACCATTGCCAGAGTGTTGACGTTTTTTCATTTGTACTATTGAAGACTTTCACTGCCGGGCAAACTATCAATTTTACAGATGCATCCTGGCTTACGGCTACCAATAATTTTGATTCCGATGAAGGCATGATCACCTGGACCGTTCCGGCAGGAGGATTAGTGGTTGGAAGAGAAGTAACTATTAATTGCGCCACCAATACCGCCACTTTGTTAGGAGCAGGCAATCCTGGTACCGTAGCAGTAGTAACAGTCGCTTTAAATTTTAATACCAGCGGCGACCAGTTATTTGCTTTCTCGGGTCCATTGGCTGCGCCTACCAGTGTTCTGTCAGGTATTAACATGAATGTACTTTCTGTAGCAGTTAATTTCGATGCCTGTACTACTGATAATGCCGTGTGGGATGGTACCTGCGCAACAGGAAATAATAGTTATACAGCTAAACCATCCGGCCCCGGTAACCTTACCCTTACCACAGGTACAAATGCTCTCTGGATCGGCACTACCGGTGCCGGTTATGTAGAATGGGATAATGCCAGGTTCAACTGTGCTTCAGTGCCTGCTGCAAGCCTTGCTACTGTAGCCGGTGTGAGGGCAGCCGTTAATAATAAAGCCAACTGGACAACTAATAGTGATGCAGTCCCTTCAGCCACTATACCCCTGCCAGCCGGTTGCCAATGGCTGGGCTTGACACCTTTGCCCGTAAAACTGGAGAGCTTTACCGGGAAATTAAATGCTGATAAATCGGCAACACTCAACTGGAAAGTGTCAGAGCAGCAGAATGTGCGGGAATATGTTGTGGAAGAAAGCATCGATGGTCTTCAGTTCAGTCAAACAGGTGCAGCGCTGGCAAGCGCTACTGAAAATTATTCATTGAACGATCCGCAAATGACAACAGGTATAAATTATTACCGGTTAAGGATCGTGGACCAGGACGGCAGGGAAACCTACAGCAACATCATAATGCTGACCCTTAAAGCCGGGATAAAAATAAATGTGTATCCCAACCCGGTAACCGATAAACTGACGATCCAGCAATTCGGGAATACAAAAAATACAACAGCTACATTGTCTGACGGTCATGGAAAAATACTGCAGCAGGTGAAGATCACGGAACAAAATCAGGTGATCAGTATGGAAACTTACCCGGCCGGTATGTATATATTGAAAATGGAAGATGGTACGGTGTTTAAAGTGATGAAACAATAACGTATCAATAATTTAATATGAAGAAGAGGCTGTCCCCAAAGGATAGCCTCTTTTTTTGCTTTGTAGGGGTTTTCCCTGACCCCGATACCCCGAAATAGGCATTCTCTATTTTTCTAAATTCTATACATTTATAAACCATTCACCAAAATAAGCTGCTATGAAATTTAACTACCACATTCTCTGGAGTAAATTTTTGTTGGTTGTATTCTTTGCGGTCGTATTCAATACTTCAACAAAAGCACAAACAACACTCACCACAGGTGATATCGCTTTTACAGGATATCATTCCGGCGCGGTCGGTACCGACGCATTTTCATTTGTAATATTGGTACCTGTTACCAACAATACAGTGATCAATTTTACTGATAACGCATGGTTGAACCCGGGCGTTTTCAGAACAGGTGAACAAACAGTAACCTGGACAGTTAGCGGCTCATTGGTAGCCGGAACGGAGATAACGATCCAGGGTCCTTCGGCAGGAGCAGCTACCGCTACTGTAAACGGTAGTGGTGTAAATGGTGTTTGTACCGGAACTATGCCCAGCTTTGCTACTACCGGCGACCAGGTATTTGCCTACCAGGGTACTGCGGCATCCCCTACGTTCATCACGGGTCTTCATATGAATGTTTATTCACTCGATCTGTTTGATTGCGGTAATACTATTGCTGCATCATGGGATCCCGATTGTATTGACGGGGCCGGTGGTACTGTTGGGAATACTATTTTCAGTAAAAAACCCGCTGCTTTAATTACAGGTACGAATGCGATCTGGATCGGTACACCCGGTACAGGAGCCAGTGAATTTGATAATGCCGTGTTTACCGGTTGTGGTCTTACTTTGACGACCGCCGCAGATGTAAGAGCGGCTGTAAATGATCCGGCCAACTGGACCACCAGCAATGGTGTTCCGGCTACTCCTTTACCTGCAGGTTGTAATTTCATGGGTGCGTTTAGCTCAGCTCCAGTATTTACATTACAGCCTTCCAATAGTTCGATCTGCGAAGGCACTGGTACAAGTTTTACGATAACGGCAACAGGAGCTACAAGCTATCAATGGCAGGTAGATAATGGAGGTGGCTTTGTAAATGTTGTCAATAATGCAAATTATTCAGGCGCTGCAACAACTACATTAACGCTTACAAATATTCCGGCAAGTTTCGATGGGTACCTGTATCGTGCCGTAGCAACTAACCCGGCTGGCTCAACGAATTCAAATAATGTACTATTAAATGTAATAGCCTTACCGCTCAACCCAACATTATTATCAAAGACACCGGCAACAGCAACAGTTGCTGATGGAACTCCGGTCAGTGCCACATTTAATGCCGGCAGTGGCGGAAGCGGTGGCGGATGTCTTGATGATTTCCGTTATACAACGAATGGCGGCACAAGTTATCTTCCTTATACACCGGGCACCAATATCAGTACAACCGGTTTGGCAGCAGGAACAGGGTTTGTATTTATTGAAGGCCGTCGTTCAGGTTGCGGTTCGGGTTGTAATAATAATTATGTTGTGTTAGCATCATGGGTTGTAACTCCGTTACCGGCCAGTCCAACTACTTTAACTGCCGGTGATATCGCTTTTACCGGGTATGCCTCAAATTATCTTACGATCGCTGAAGATAATTTCTCATTTGTATTGTTAAGAAATATGGGGACGGGTACAACCATTAATTTTACCGACAATGGCTGGTTAAGTACGAATGTGCTGCAATCAGCAGAGCAGACCGTTACATGGACCGCACCGGCTGGTGGATTGCCCGGGGGAACTGAAATTAAAATCTCCAATCTTACGGCTACAAGAGCAGGCGGTGGTCCGGCTGGTACAGTAACCGGAACAGGCTTAAGCCTGAACACCAGTGGTGACCAAATACTGGCTTACCAGGGTACAGCTGCAGCACCCACTTTTATCAGCGCCATACATATGAATGTGTACAGCATTGCCAATGGCGATCCTGTAACTACAACAGCAGCTGCATGGGACGGCACTGCCAATACCACCAGTTCAAGTGCATTACCAACTGGTTTAACAACCGGGGTGAATGCTATATGGATAGGGACACAGGCTGTCCCGGCTTCAGAATTTGATAACTCCCGATATGGTAATTGCGCAGGACCGGGAGTACTCGGGCCAATAACAGCGTTGCGTGCCGCATTAAATAACCAGGCCAACTGGATCAGTGATAATAATCAACCTCCATCCTTTACATTACCGACGGGTTGTAATTATTTATCTGCCCTTTGCGAAACCATTGTATTCACTTCGGCTGCAGGCACCGAAGCACAAACTGTATGTGTCAATTCGGCAATAACCGGTATCACCTATTCTACAACAGGAGCAACGGGAGCCAGCTTTAGTGGTCTGCCCGCAGGAGTGACAGGCAATTGGGCTGCCGGCGTGGCAACGATCAGCGGTACGCCATCAGTAACCGGAACCTTCAACTATACGGTAACAGCTACAGGAGGTTCTTGCGGAGGAGCTATTGCAACCGGTTCAATTACGGTAAATGATTCGCCAACGGGGCCAACCTTGCTGGCAAAAACCCCGGACCTGGCATCTATTTGTGCCGGAACGGGAGTAAGTGCAACATTTAATGCCGGATCAGGTGGGGCAGGTTGCAGTGATGATTTTACAGTAGAGATTGATGGAGGAGCGCCGGTAGTTTATATACCGGGTAGCACAGTTGGAATATCAGCAACCAGCAGTATTGTGATAAAGAGTCGCAGGGCAAATTGTTTAGCCGGTTCAGGATGTACTGGTACAGTTTATACCATTCTTGCCAACTGGACAATAGTTGCTTCGCCAACCGGACCGACCTTGCTGGCAAAAACTCCAAACCTCGCATCTATTTGCAGCGGAACAGGAGTAAGCGCAACATTTAATGCGGGATCAGGTGGTGCAGGTTGCAGCGATGATTATACAGTGGAGATCGATGGAGGCGGACCTGTAGCATATATTCCGGGTAGCACAGTTGGAGCATCAGCAACCAGCAGTATCGTGATCCGTGGTCGCAGGGCAAATTGTTCTGATGGTTCAGGATGTGCCGGCACGGCTTATACCATTCTTGCCAGCTGGACAATAGTTGCTTCACCAACCGGGCCGACCTTGTTGGCAAAAACTCCGGACCTCGCATCCATTTGCAGCGGAACAGGAGTAAGTGCAACATTTAATCCGGGATCAGGTGGCGATGGTTGCAGTGATGATTATACAGTTGAGATTGACGGAGGCGGACCGGTAGCATATATTCCGGGTAGCACAGTTGGAGCATCCGCAACAAGCAGTATCGTGATAAAGGGTCGCAGGGCAAATTGTACAGCAGGCTCAGGATGCGCAGGCACAGCATATACCATTCTTGCCAGCTGGACAATAGTTGCTTCACCGACCGGCCCGACCCTGTTGACAAAAACTCCGGACCCGGCATCCATTTGCAGCGGAACAGGAGTAAGCGCAACATTTAATCCGGGATCAGGTGGTACCGGTTGCAGTGATGATTATACAGTAGAGATTGACGGAGGTGGACCGGTAGCATATATTCCGGGTAGCACAGTTGGAGCATCCGCAACAAGCAGTATCGTGATAAAGGGTCGCAGGGCAAATTGTACTGCAGGCTCAGGATGTGCTGGTACAGCTTATACCATTCTTGCCAGATGGACAGTAAATGTCGCGCCAACAGTGAATGCACCAACAGTTGTTCAGCCTACCTGTGCTGTACCGACGGGAACTATTACGGTAAATGCCACTGGTTCAGGCACACTGGAATACAGTATTGACGGAGGAGCAAATTGGTTTATAACAAATGTATTCAGCGGTCTTGCACCCGGTAACTATATTATTTCGGTACGTTCACAGGATGCCCCGTTATGTGTTGGCAATTACAGCGGCAACCCGGTAGTTTTAAATGCTGCAACCGGTTGTTGTACGCCTGTTAATTACGGTACCGTGGCAAGCGGTAATCAAACTATATGCTATGGCGGTGATCCTTCCAATATAACATTCTCTGTAGCACCTTCAGGCGGAGCGGTTGGAGGTTCATTCAATTACCAGTGGTATTATAAGAACGGAGTTGGAGACCCATGTCCTGCAGGAACAAGTGTATCCGGATGGACATTGATCGGCGGGGCAACCGGTAGTAGCTATGATCCTCCATCGGGATTAACTACATCAAGAACCTATGCCGTAACGGTAGATCCGACCGGAATACCTGATTGCGGCCCAGCCACCTGGGCAAACAGCTGCAGAAAAGTAACGGTGAATGCGGCCATTGATTACGGTACTGTTGCAAGTGGTAATCAAACTATATGCAATGGTGGTGATCCTTCCAATATAACATTTGCTGTAGCACCGTCAGGCGGAAGCGGTTCATTTAGTTACCAGTGGTATTATAAGAACGGAGTTGGAAACCCATGTCCGACAGGAACAAGTGTCTCGGGATGGACATTGATCGGCGGGGCAACCGGTAGCAGCTATGATCCGCCATCAGGATTGACTACATCAAGGACCTATGCTGTAACGGTAGATCCGACCGGAACACCTGATTGCGGCCCGGCCACCTGGGCAAACAGTTGCAGAAAGGTAACGGTGAATACGGCAGTGGTTGCGACCTGTTCCAATAATAACCCGACGCTTTATTTTGGTTATCCGGGAGATCAAACAGCAACAGTTAAAGTTATCGCTTCAGGTGGAGTGGCACCTTATACTGTTTCTATTACCATGAACCGCCCGTTGAAATGTAATGTTATCACAAGCGGTGGCGATGAACTATGGGCGGGAGTTGGCGGTACAAGTGTTAATAATGTATGCCCAGCATCAGGACCTGGTTTAACGCCGGTTTCTACGGGTACAGTAGCAGCTTCCGGAGGATTTTATTCAGTGAATGTTACCCTTATGGAGGATGCCATTTTTACTGCAACAGTGACCGATGCCAGCGGATGTGTATCCACTTGTACAACCACCATCCAGGCAGAAGATGTTCGTTGCTTTTCCGGCGGTAGTGGTAATGCAAAAGTCAAAATATGCCACAGAACCGGTAATGGCTGCCATGAAATTTGTGTGAGTGCGTCGGCAGTTTCTGCTCATCTGGGACATGGCGATTTCCTGGGTGATTGTACCCCGAACTGCATTGACCCGGCGGAATGTGGCAAGGGAGTTGTCATCGAAAAACTTGTTTTGCCTGTTATATTCCGGGTAAAAGCAATTCCTAATCCAACCGACAGTTATTTTACGCTGGATGTGGAAAGCGGCAGCAATGAAAAAATAGTGGTGGTTGTGTATGATGTTTTGGGAAGGATGGTGAAGCGGATTGAAAAGAGTGACAATCAACTCATCAGGTTTGGAGAAGAAATGAGTGTGGGATCTTATATGGCAGTAGTAAGCCAGGGGAAAAATACGATGACCGTAAAATTGGTAAAACAATAAAGGTCTTTAATAAAGGATCCGGGAGGCGGCACCATCTGTGCCGCCTTTTTTTATGAAGGTTGCCCCGGGACAATACCCCTTTTCATAACAATCACGTAAGGATTTTTTAGTAATTAAGCCTAAAAACTGCAGAGCGGGCAGGGGTACCCCGATTTGCTTCAAAAAATGAGCAGTTTTTTCTATAAAAGCAGTACATTTAAAACCAAATCGACAACCATAAACCCCTACTGCTATGCGTTTTTTCTCCACTCGTTTGGGCAAACTTATGTTTGCTACCCTTCTTTTGATTTCTGTAAATAACTCTGTTAAAGCACAAACAACACTGGTTACCGGTGATATCGCATTTACGGGATATCATTCGGGGGCAGTAGGCACAGACGCTTTTTCGTTTGTGATATTAGTGCCTATTACCACCAATACAGTGATCAATTTCACTGATAACGGATGGCTTAATCCAGGTATTTTCAGGACCGGTGAACAAACAGTTACCTGGACAGCCAGCGGCCCGCTGGTAGCGGGTTCCGAGATCACCATCCAGGGTCCTTCTGGCGGAGCAGCTACCGCCACTCTTACCGGCGGCGGAGTTACCGGTGCCTGTACCGGAACTATGCCCAGTTTTTCTACTTCCGGCGACCAGCTATTTGCCTACCAGGGTACTGCTGCCGCACCTACTTTTATCACTGGTATTCAAATGAACGTATATTCAACCGATGTCTTCGATTGCGGCAATACCGTTGCCGCATCATGGGATCCCGATTGTATTGACGGCGTCGCTGGTACAGCAGGTAATACTATTTTCAGCAAAAAACCAGCTTCCTTAATTACCGGTACCAATGCGATCTGGATCGGTACTGCAGGTGTAGGAGCCAGTGAATTCGATAATGCAGTGTTTACCGGTTGTGGTCTTCCGTTAACTACGGCGGCACAAGTGAGGGCGGCTGTAAATAACCCGGCCAACTGGACTACCAGCAATGGTGTTCCCGCAACGCCTGTTCCCGCAGGTTGTAATTTTATGGGAGCGTTGAGTGCTCCCCCGGCCTTTACTTTACATCCGGCCAACAGTACTATTTGTGCAGGTGCCAATACCAGCTTTACCGTAACTGCTACGGGAGCTGTCAGCTTCCAATGGCAGGTAGATAATGGAGGTGGTTTTGTGAATGTTGTCAATAATGCTAATTATTCCGGAGCTACTACCACTACATTGAGTCTTACCAATGTTCCGGCGAGTTTCAACGGTTACCTCTATCGTGCTGTAGCTACTGGTACCGGATCAACGAATTCTAATAATGCTACGTTAACCGTAACAGCACTTCCGGTTAATCCAACTTTATTACTCAAAACACCTGGAACAGCGAGTGTTGCAGATGGAACCAATGTCAGCGCCACTTTCAACGCCGGCAGTGGCGGCAGCGGATGTACTGATGATTATCGCTATACAACAAATGGCGGCGTAAGTTATCTTCCTTATACACCAGGTACGAATATCAGTACAACAGGTTTAGCAGCAGCAACAGGATTTGTGTTTATCGAAGGTCGTCGTGCCGGTTGTGCCACCTGCTCCGGAACTTATGTTGTGTTAGCATCATGGCTGGTAACTCCATTGCCTGCGGGTGCAACCACATTGAACGCCGGCGATATTGCGTTCTCCGGTTATTCTGCCGACCATGTTTCTGATTATTTCTCTTTTGTATTATTAAGAAATATCGGAGCGGGAACAACTATCAACTTCACCAATAATGGCTGGTTAAGTACAAACGTCTTACAATCGGCGGAAGAAACTATTGCCTGGACCAGCAATGCATCTTATAGTGCGGGGACTGAAATTTTGATCTCCGGTCTTACAGCTACATTAGCCAGCGGCGGATCTGCAGGTACAGTTACAGGTGTTGCATTAAACCTTAATACGTCGGGCGACCAGGTTCTTGCCTATCGCGGTACTGCAGCATCGCCTACATTCATCAGTGCTATACATATGAATGTTTATTCTGTTGCAAATGGCGATCCTGTTACTACAACAGCGGCAGCATGGGATGGTACAGCCAATACTACCAGTTCGAGCGCTTTACCTACGGGTTTAACGACAGGTGTGAATGCGATCTGGATCGGTACGCAGGGTGTTATCAGCTCGGAGGTTGACAATGCCATGTATGGTGTTTGCGGTGACCCAAGAACACTGGGACCTATTGTAACATTAAGAACAGCATTGAATAACCAGGCTCTCTGGACTAAAGACGATATTAATCCTGTAGTATTACCAACAGGTTGTCCTTATCTCGGCGTTGGTGTTTCTCCTCCTGCTATTAATACCAATCCTTCCAACAGCAATATTTGTGAAGGCGCAACCACCACATTCAGTATTACCGCGACAGGTGCTACAAGCTACCAGTGGCAGGTGAGCACGGATGGCGGGGTGGTATACAACAATCTTACAAACGTCGCTCCTTATTCAGGAGTAAACACACCAACCCTTACTATAACTAACGCAACACTTAGTTTAAATAACTACAGGTACCGCGCTATCGCTATTAACGGCGGTGGTGGTACTGCTTCTTTACCCGCTATTCTTACAGTAGGCGCCGTGCCGGTAGCTCCGACACTGGCTGCTAAAACTCCTGCTGCCAATAACGTAGCTGATGGCACAAACGTCAGCGCAACATTCAATGCTGGAAGTGGCGGTACAGGTTGTACTGATGATTTCCGTTACACAACAAATGGCGGCGTCAGTTATCTTCCTTATACACCGGGTACTAATATCAGTACTACCGGCTTAGCCGCTGGTTCCGGCTGGGTATTCATCGAGGGACGCAGGGCCAACTGCTCTGCAGGTTGCCAGGGTCAGTATGTGGTGCTTGCTTCGTGGTATATAACACCATTACCAGCAGTAGCAACTACATTAAATGCAGGCGACATCGCATTCAGCGCTTATGCATCTACTGCAGTGCCTGATGCATTCTCTTTCGTATTATTAAGAAATATCGGACCGGGTACTGTTATCAACTTTACTGATAACGGATGGCAGGCCGGCGCATTGACCAATACTGAACAAACGGCAACATGGACATCACCTGCTGCAATGACTGCAGGAACTGAGATCACTATTTCGGGTCTTACAGCAACAAGATCTGGCGGCGGCGCAGCCGGTACAGTAACCGGTACGGCTTTAAGCCTCAATACAAGCGGTGACCAGATTCTTGCTTATCGTGGTACTGCTGCTTCTCCGACATTCCTCAGTGGTATCCATATGAATTTATTCACCACGCTGCTGGGCGATCCTATTTCAACAACAGCAGCTGCATGGGATGGGGCATCGACAGGAACCAGTGCCAGTGCATTGCCTACGGGTTTGACAACTGGTGTGAATGCTATCTGGATCGGCACACAGGATGTGGCCGCATCTGAGTTCGATAATTCAAGATATGGTAACTGTTCAGGACCTGGCGTTCTCGGACCGTTGGACGGTTTAAGAGCGGCATTGAATAACCAGGCCAACTGGATCAGCGATAACAATACGCCTCCGTCATTCACACAGCCGACAGGATGTAATTACTTATCTATACTTTGCCCGACTATCACTGTTACCAATCCTGCTGTTGCAACCGGACCAATTAATGTTGCATTCAGCCAAACATTTACTTCAACCGGCGGAGCGCCAACTGTTACTTATACTACTTCCAGCACATTACCAACCGGTCTCACATTGTCATCAGCCGGTGTACTGAGCGGTACGCCTACACAAGCGGGAACCTTCCCGATCGTAGTAGTAGCTACTGATGGAGGAGGTTGTACAGGAACAGGTGCTACTTATAACCTGATCATCACTTGCCCTGCTCCTGTTCTTGGAACAGCAACCCCTGCATCTCAAACAATATGCTCCGGCGCAACGATCACCACGATCGTACTTGCGGGTGCTCCAGCAGGTGCAGTTTATAACTGGACAAGAGATAACAACGCTTCTGTTACGGGTATCGCTGCCAGCGGCGCAGGAGATATCAGCGGCACATTAACGAATACAACCAGTGCACCAGTAACCGTAACATTTACTATCATTCCGGTTACATTTGGATCTTGTAACCAAACAACGTATACAGCAACTGTTATCGTAAATCCAACACCGGATGCAGTTGAAAACATTTCATCACAATCGATCTGTTCGGGTGCGGCGATTATCCCGGTAACATTTACCGGGTCTGTAGGATCAACAACATTTAACTGGACAAGGGATAATGCAGGTGTTACTGGTATTGCTATGTCCGGGTCAGGTACGATCAGCGGCTCATTGACCAATACAACCAATGCTCCTGTAACTGTTACATTCACGATCACCCCGACAGCGAATGGTTGTCCGGGCACGCCAACTACATCAACTGTAATTGTGAACCCTATTCCGAATGCAACAGCTACACCATCATCACAAACCAGGTGTTCTGGCTTACCCATTACACCGATCGTGATGGGCGGAGCAGTAAGCGGAACAGGATTTGACTGGGTAAGAGATAATGTGGGAACCATTGGAGGATC
Organism: Chitinophagaceae bacterium; assembly: GCA_036009775.1. Taxonomy (GTDB): domain Bacteria; phylum Bacteroidota; class Bacteroidia; order Chitinophagales; family Chitinophagaceae; genus JJ008. The sequence continues at coordinate 3,986 of DASYLC010000353.1, read as the reverse complement.
AATTCCTGCCAGCGGTTCAGGTAATATCAGCGGAACATTAGTCAACAATACAGGATCTCCGGTAACAGTAACATTCACGATCACACCGGCTGCCAGTGGTTGTCCGGGTACACCGATAACAGCGACAGTAACAGTCAATCCAATAACAATTTCCAGCATCACCGGAGGTGAAGTCGTCGTTTGCCAGACAAGCGACGGAAGCCCGGCTGCTATCCTTACCGCTAACCCCGCAGGCCCCGGTATCACCTATGCATGGGGAATATCGCCGTATGTTGCGCCATTTACAACAATAGGTACTGATCAGACGCTGGAGGTAAACCAATCCGGTCATTACCTGCTGACATTAACCAACCAGTACGGTTGTATTGATACGGCTATGACGAGAATGAACGTAGCAGACTATTCATTCGTGGGTACATTAGGCGCAGGCGATGCTATACAAACAGGACGCCTGAACCGATTTGCGGTAATATCTAACTGTACGGCACCTAAAGCTTGTCCCGGTACATTCACTACAGTGGGTAACAGGTTCTATGATTCGTACACTGTCAGCAATCCAAGCAGCAGCCCTGTTTGCGCCAAGATCGGCGTTAACACACGCTGCGGTACCAATATTTTCAGCGTAGCTTATACATCGGCCGGTTATAACCCCACAAATCTTTGTTTGAATTACCTGGCTGACCCGGGCTCGTCTCCAACAAGTTCCATTTTCTATGAAGCAGTCATTCCTGGTAATGGAAGTATAATAGTAACCGTGCAGGAAGTGAATACAGGAACGGGTTGTACAGGATATACATTGACCGTGAATGTGCCCAGAGAAATGGGCATCACGGTATCACCAACGCCACCGATCTGTTCAGGTACCCCGGTCACTTTAACGGCGCCTGCTGCTAATAGTTATGCGTGGACCCCGGGCGGCGCTACGACGCGGTCGATCAATGTAACGCCACCACTGGGTAACAATACATACAGCGTAGCACTTGGCTATGGTAACGTTGGTTGTACGGCTACGGTTGATACGACCATCAATGTGGGAACATTACCGGATATAACTGCTGTAACTGATAAATATTACTGTCTTGGTGCAACAGCAGGTCCTATTACACTTACCGGTTCAGTACCAGGTACAGTATTCAACTGGACCAATACGAACACGGCCATAGGTCTTGCGGCAAGCGGCACGGGAGATATTCCAACCTTTACCGCTACGAATGCCACTGCAGCGCCGATTTCAGGCACCATCACGGTAACACCGGTGAATGGAAGTTGCTCAGGTGCGCCGATGACATTTAATATATGGGTAGCACCTGCCGCACTGATCACCAGTGTCACAGAAGATTCTGTATGTGCACCGGGTGGGGTTGTGAACCTTGCCGCAGCAGGTACAGGTGCGATCAACTGGTATGATGCACTGACGGGTGGAATTGTTGTGAATACAGGCACTACCTATTCGCCAAATATTAACGCTACAACGACTTATTATGTAGAGAGCTTTGTGCCTTCAGGTCCGGTGGTCAACTTCCCGATGCCTGCCCAGAGCAATACGTTCCCGGGTAATGTAAGAGGCTACGTGTTCACTGCGCCGATTGATTTTGTGATTACGTCATTATTTGTCCCCACCACAGCTTCTTCAGGAGCCCAGCATATCGCTGTGGTGAGATTTAATGGGAATGTCCCACCACCGGTTTTCTCAGCTTCTACCAATGCATTCACTACACTGTTCCTGACAAGGAATAATGCCACATCGGGTTCCATTCCTTGTAATATACCTGTTCAGGCAGGGCAAGTGATCGGTATCCTTGGTAACCGTGCGAACCTGAACTCTTATGCACCGGGTGATTTTAACACTACCATATTTGGATTGCCTGTTCAATTGCAACGCCTGGGTATGCAGTTCCAGTTGGGTACTACTGATCCGCGTGATATATGGAGAGAACCTGGTGCGGGAACCAGCATTTCAAGAATAAATTTTGAATACTCGGCCGGCCAGTCCTGCACCAGCGCACCAAGAACGCCGGTAACAGGAACGATGCTCCCGGCGCCTATACCGACAGCGACACCGGCAACACAAACAGTATGCTCAGGACCTATCACTACGATCGTACTGGGAAGCCCGGTTCCGGGTACTACCTATGCGTGGACAAGAGATAATCTCGTGAATGTAACAGGTATTCCTGCCAACGGTACCGGTGATATCAGTGGTACATTGACCAATACCACTTTTGTTCCGCAAACAGTCACTTTCACCATCATCGCGACAACACCTGATGGTTGTATCAGCGCACCGATAACTGCTACAGTAGACGTACAGGCAGTACCGACGATCACCTGCCCCGCTAATATTACAGTAATTAATGACGCAGGTCTGTGCAGCGCTGTTGTCAGCTACACTCCAACCATTACAGGTATACCTGTACCAACAGTGACCTATACATTTGCCGGTGCTACGAACGCCAGCGGTGCGGGCGATGGCAGCGGATCTGCCTTTAATGTGGGAACAACAACAGTAACGATCACAGCTACCAATGCCTGTGGTACGGCCAATTGTGTCTTTACTATAACAGTGAATGATACAGAGCCCCCTGTAGTAACCTGTCCTGCACTTGTAACAGTAAGTTGCGCTGCAGATGTCCCATTAGTAAATCTCGCCAGTGTAACCTATACGGATAACTGTACAGGTCCGTTCGACGTTACCTTCCAGGGCGACGTGATCAGCGGTCAGACCTGTGCTAACCGCTATACCGTCACAAGAACATACCGTGTAACCGACGGAGCGGGCAACTTCACAGATTGTACGCAGACCATTACAGTAAATGATATAACAGCGCCAACACTTACCTGTCCTGCTCCTGTAACAGTGAGTTGTGTGGCAGATGTACCTGCAGTCAACATTGCTGCGGTAACGGGAGTGAGTGATAACTGTGCCGGTGCTGTAACGGTAACACATACCGGCGATGTGATCAGCGGCCAGACATGCGCTAACCGTTATACCATCACAAGAACATACCGTGCAACAGATGTCTGCGGCAACTTCGCGGAATGCACACAGATCATTACGGTAGACGATCAGACAGCACCTGTAGTTACCTGCCCTGCACCTGTAACAGTGAGCTGTGCAGCAGCAGTGCCTGCAGTTAATATCGGTGCGGTAATTGCTACAGACAATTGCGTCGGTGTAATAACAATAACGCATATCAGCGATGTGATCAGCGGCCAGACCTGTGCTAACCGTTATATCATCACAAGAACATACCGTGCAACAGATGTGTGCGGCAACTTTGCAGAATGCACACAGATCATTACGGTGAACGATGTAACAGCGCCAACACTTACCTGTCCTGCTCCTGTAACAGTCAGTTGCGCTGCAGCGGTACCTGCTGCTAACATTGCAGCCGTAACCGGTGTGAGCGACAACTGTGCCGGTGCTGTAACAGTAACGCATACAGGCGATGTGATCAGCGGTCAGACCTGTGCTAACCGTTATACAATAACAAGAACATACCGTGCAACAGATGTGTGCGGCAACTTCGCAGAGTGTACGCAGATCATTACGGTGAACGATGTAACACCACCGACGCTCACCTGTCCTGCTCCTGTAACAGTAAGCTGCGCTGCAGCGGTACCTGCTGCTAACATTGCAGCCGTAACCGGTGTAAGTGATAACTGCGCCGGTGCTGTAACAGTAACGCATGTAGGCGATGTGATCAGCGGTCAGACCTGTGCTAACCGTTATACAATAACAAGAACATACCGTGCAACAGATGTGTGCGGCAACTTTGCAGAATGTACGCAGATCATTACGGTGAACGATGTAACGCCACCGGTAATGACCTGTCCTGCCCCTGTAACAGTAAGCTGCGCTGCAGCAGTACCTGCTGTGAATATTGCAGCGGTAACGGGCGTGAGCGACAACTGTGCCGGTGTGGTAACCATAACGCATATCAGCGATGTGATCAGCGGTCAGACCTGTGCTAACCGTTATACAA
>DASYLC010000352.1:0-15494 GCA_036009775.1 Chitinophagaceae bacterium | reverse complement strand
ATCAATACACAGTATAATAAGGTAGAGGATTATTTTACCCTGCGGGAAGAGAACAAAAGAGTTCACCGGCTGAATGATTCATTACTGAACCTGCTTCCCCGCAACTTTATGCACCGTGATACCGGCATGCAGGCGATACAGGACTCGGTACCGTATGATACTCTAGGCAATTACCGCCGCTATATTTCCCGGCCGGCAACAGTTGTCTATAATACGGTGAACTATGAAAAGAACTATATCCAGATCAACCGCGGCTCCAACCAGGGTATCCGGGATAATATGGCAGTAGTAAGTTCCGACGGGAGTGCGGTGGGAATGGTGGTAAATGTCAGCGGCAATTTCAGCCAGGTGATGAGCCTGCTTCATGTGCAAAGCACCGTCAGCGCCTCTTTAAAGAAATCAGGTGATTTTGGAACCGTGGAATGGGATCATAAAGACCCCCGTTATCTTACATTAAAAAGGATCCCGAAAACCGTGGCGGTAAAAAACGGGGATACGGTTCTTACCAGCCCGGTATCATTCAATTTTCCACCGGGTTATATGGTAGGTACTGTGAGCGATATCAAAGTGGATAATACGAATGGGACATACCTGCTAAAGATCAGGACCGCCGCTAATTTTTATAACCTCCAGCAGGTACATGTGATCGAGAATATAGAAAGAGCGGAGCAGGTGAAGCTCTTTGATGAAACAAAAAAGAAGATCGAACAAGTAAAAAAGACCCCAAGGTGAGCGATTTCCTGAGAAATATATTGCGGCTGGCTTTTTTTATACTGGTACAGGTATACGTGCTTAACAAGATCCCCCATCTTCACCGCTTCATCACTCCTTATATATATTACCTGTTCCTGCTCTGGCTGCCCTTTTCGATCTCCCGCCTGGGATTGCTGGTGATCGGGTTCCTGACCGGGCTGATATTAGATTATTTTATGATGACACCCGGTCTGCATGCCGCGGCCTGTGTACTGATCGCCTATGTACGTCCCTTTGTGATCGGGGTGCTTACACCCAAGGACTCTTCCGAGTTCAATTACCGGGAACCCTCTCCTAAAGCCATGCAATGGACGCCCTATGCGGTGTATGTTTTTATCCTTACACTGCTCCACCATGGCTATATGATCTTCCTTGAATGGCTGAGCTTTGGCAGCTTTCTCGATTTCCTTATCAAGGTTGTGGCGACGACCGGTATCAGCATGCTGCTCATCTTCACCGCTGAATTATTATTCCCGCGGAGATTAAAGTTCAGGACAAATACTTCGTAGTTCGTGCCTGCTCTTATCGTGGTTTGTTCATGGTGTTTCATTATGAAAATGCTAAAACAAATTTTATTTACAAATAGATTTGGAAACCGCCTGTGCTAATTCGTACATTGTAACTGGTATTAAAAATTCTTAGATCATTCCCTCTTTCATTCCTGTCTTACCTAAATGTCTGCGTTCAACCAATCAAGAAGCCGTATCATCCGCCTCATTTTCCTGGTTGCATTTGTTGTACTGATCGCTCAATTATTTTACCTGCAGGTGGTCTCGGGAAAATTCAGCCAGATGGCCGATGATAATGCTATCCTGCGCAAGACGATCTACCCGCCACGGGGGTTGGTCCTGGACAGGAACCGGCAGGCGATCCTTAATAATACCCTGACCTATGACCTGATGGTAACGCCTTCCCAGGCAAAAGGGATCGACACCGCATTTTTTTGCCGGTTGATGGAGATCGACAGCGCTGAATTTCACCGCAGGATCATCAACGCCATCATAAAGAATAAATCGTTCCGCCCTTCGGTCTTTGAAGCGTCACTGAATCCCCAGAAATACGCACGGATACAGGAGAATATCTGGCGTTTTCAAAGCGGGTTCTATATCCAGGAACGCCCGATCCGCTCTTATCCATCCAATGCCGGTGCCAATATCGTCGGTTATATCGGTGAAGTGGATTCCAATTACCTGAAAAAACATGAAGGCGATGGCTACCAGAGTGGTGACTATGCCGGGATGACCGGTCTCGAAGCCAGTTATGAAAAAGTATTGATGGGCGAGCGGGGAATGCAGGTGCTGATCAAGGATAATTTCAACCGGATCCAGGGTTCTTATGAAGGAGGTGCTATGGATGTACAGGCAGTAGCCGGGAATAATTTATATACGAGCCTGGATATCGAACTGCAACAATTTGGAGAAAAACTGATGACGAATAAAGTGGGCTCTATCGTGGCCATCGACCCCAGGACCGGTGGCATCATTGCCATGGTCAGCAGTCCCACTTATAACCCGAATTATCTTACAGGTACCGAAAGACGGCAGCATTTTTCTGAACTATATACCGATCCGCGGCTGCCTTTATTGAACCGCGCTGTGAATGCGAGCTATGCACCTGGTTCTACCTTTAAAACATTACAGGCATTGATCGGCCTCGGCGAAGGGGTTATCAATACGAAAACGACATTCAGTTGTTCGGGTCACTTTTATGGTTGCGGAGGCAATAACCCGATGGGTTGCCTGGATCCCGGCACTTATTACCTGTCAACCGGCATTACCCATTCCTGCAATACATATTTTGCAAACGTGATGCAACGGGTGATCAATAACCCAAAATTTCCTTCACAGGACAGCAGCCTCCGGAGCTGGGACAGGTATATGTCTGCATTTGGTATGGGTCACCGCCTGGGAGTAGATGTACCGACCGAACAAAAAGGAAATATTCCCACCCCTGAATATTTTAATAAGATATACGGCGAAGGCAAATGGGGGTTCTGCAACTATCGTTCGGTAAGTATCGGGCAGGGTGAGGTAACGGCCACACCATTACAGGTAGCCAATGAAATGGCCTATATCGCCAACAAGGGCTGGTACTATATCCCCCATATCGTTGATTCGATCGATGGAGGGGATAAGTTCGGGTTGCTGGATAAATTCAAAAAGAAGACCATTCCCATACAATTATCCGACAGTATTTTCGAAGCGGTTCATGACGGCATGCAGGGTGTAATGGAAAGCGGAACGGGACGGGGATCTAAAGTAGCGGGTATCACTATCTGTGGTAAGACGGGTACGGTAGAGAATTATTACCGCGGCGTTAAACAACCGAACCACTCTTTTTTCTGTGCCTTTGCACCCCGGGAAAATCCAAGGATCGCTATTATGTGCGTGGTAGAGAACAGCGGTCGTTTTGGAGGTACCTATGCGGCGCCGATCGTAAGCCTGATGATAGAGAAATATATCAACGACACAATAAGTAAACAACGCCAGCCATTGATCGAACGGATGGAAAAGACCAACCTGATCCCACCGCTGATGGCACAAAAAATGAAAACAAAAGATTCGCTGCAACGGGTAAAAAAGGAGATTGAAATGAGCGAAGTGGATGATAAGGCTGATGAAGGTGATAAGACGATCATCAATCATGCCAATGGAGATACTCCTTCCCGGCCACCGGATACACCCGGCAAAAAACCTGTTAAAAAGGAGATGATCATACCCGGTAAACAGCGCCAGCCTGAACCGGATAAAAAAGACACCGCCAGGAAATGAGCCAGCGAAACCCGGCCATATCAAAAGGAATAGACTGGAGCCTGGTAGGTATTTACCTGCTGCTGGTGATGATCGGGCTTACGGCTATATTCGCCGCCACGTATACAGAAGGAGATCCCATTCTCCAGACCTTTTTAAAATTCAAAACAGATTACAGCAAACAATTCTTTTTTTTCGCGATCGGACTGGTGATTGGCTTTTTTATTTTACTTACGGACAGTAAATTCTTTTCAGCGACCGCCAACCTGGGGTATGCATTGGGTATTTTCCTTCTGTTGCTGGTATTCCCCTTTCACTCGCGGATCAAGGGTACCGAATCGATCATCAAGATGGGGGCATTCAATTTCCAGCCGGCGGAATTCTGTAAGATCTTTGTGGCCCTTGCCCTCGCCAAATATTTCTCAAGACCGGAAACCGATTTTTCAAAGACCCGTTCACAACTGATCGCGACAGGGATTGTGTTGTTACCGGCAGCGCTGGCGATCCTCCAGAGTGAAACAGGCCTGGCACTCGTCTTTCTTTCTTTTTTTATCGTGATGTACCGGGAGGGCCTTCCCTCAAGCGTTTTGATCACGGGCTTTTCGGTGGCAGCGCTGATCGTGGCCACCCTGATCATCGAGAAATATTTATTGGGTGGTATCCTCACAGGGATGGCCGTGCTTTTATTTTACATACTCCGCCGTCAATTAAAAAGAAAAAGGACCCTTGTAGTACGGATCATCATCATCTGGCTGATCTGTATGCTGATCGAATTATTCGCTATACCCTTTATGTTCAGAAATGTGCTGAAGCCTTACCAGGTGGAGCGGATCTATAGTACAGTGGGTAAGGATGTACCGAAGGATTACCTGGCAGCGAAACCCGAAGAAGTGGTGGAGATAGCGAAAAAGAAAGATCTTGGCTATAACGTACGCCAGTCCAAGATCGCTATCGGCAGCGGAAGGGTTTTTGGAAAAGGATTGCTCAAAGCGACACAGACCCGTTATGATTTTGTACCTGAACAGCGTACTGATTTTATCTTTTGCACAGTAGGCGAAGGGTTTGGTTTTGCCGGGAGTTTCGTATTGCTGAGTTTATACCTGCTTCTGTTGTTCCGGATCGTCACGGTGGCTGAACGGCAACGGAGCACTTTCAGCCGTGCGTATGCTTATGGCGTAGCTGCTGTTTTTTTCTTCCACATAGCCATCAATATCGCCATGACGATCGGGCTGGCCCCGGTGATCGGTATCCCGCTTCCTTTTATAAGTTACGGGGGAACCTCTTTACTGACTTTCACGATCCTGTTGTTTATCCTGATACGGCTTGATGCGGACCGGCAGATGGTGCTTAGATAATTGCCGGTTTTGGATGGGGAATTGCGAAATTGTGCTGCACCTTTGTATCGTTCGGTTAAAAAATATTCTATTGTCATCCTGAGGTAACGAAGGACAAAATTCCCCAATGCGAATCATTCCTATCTCCGAAGGCACATTCACCATCGATAAGACCAAACTCTTTGTTCCTTTTGACGAAGCCAAGGACAACATGGAGGAGCGTCCTGCAGGTAGTTTGATGGTAGAAGTCCAGCCTTTTGTCATTATTACCTCAAAGGATATACTGCTATTGGATACCGGCCTGGGTTTTGAAAAGAATGGTGTGCTGCAACTCCATCAGAACCTGGTGGATAACGGGATCAATCCTTCGGAGGTCACCAAAGTATTGTTATCGCATTTGCATAAAGATCATGCCGGCGCTGTGGGTATTGAAAGAGAAGGCCTGGGGGGAAGGCTTTCCTTACCCAATGCGAAATACTATGTGCAACGGACCGAACTGGCATATGCTTTTGAAAAAGGATCCCCTTCTTTTATCACGGAAGAGCTGGTTTGTCTCCGCAACAGTGAACAGGTAGAATTGCTGGAAGGGGACGGGACCATTGATGATTATATACAATACCAGGTTACCCGTGCCCATTCACCTCATCACCAGGTGTACTGGATAAGAGAGGGAAACGAAACGATCTTTTTCGGTGCCGATGATGCACCGCAATTGCATCAGATGAAGCACCGCTTTGTCGCCAAATATGATTTTGATGGAAAGAAAGCCATGGAACTCCGCCAGCAATGGTGGGAGCAGGGGGAAAAAGAGAAGTGGACCTTTTTATTTTATCACGATGTAAAAAATCCTGTCTGGAAGTTCTAGAAATGCCAAAACCCAATTTTAGTAAGCTCGATTTTTTTTGAAACATATAGAAGGATAGGTACAATAGTCACATAGCAGGTCTATGTGACTACTGTTTCTATGTGGTTCAGATTTATACCTAAATAAAAGATAGCCGGTTCTTTCGAAACCGGCTATTATTGAAATATCTCGAATCCACTATTTTAATCCAGCAAAACGGTTCTTGTTCTGCGCGGTCGTATACCATCTCTCCGGTTCTCTTTTATAATACGGATGGTTTCCTGGCGGAATTCATCTTCGTATTTGTAAACCTTGTTAGCCCGCTGCTCATCGAGTATCTGCCGGAACTCCGTACGGTACCGGATCCTTAGTTCAATGATACGTTGCTTCAAAATAAGGTTATCGCCGCGGAATTGTTTATGGGTCTGGGCAAATTCACGAAAGTAACGGACAAAAACGGGTGTAAATCGTTGGGCCTCTGCTCTGGATAATCCCAGTTTATTCTGGACATATTCCCTCATTCGCTCCTGGATCTTGCCGCCTTCCTGTGCGGGTTCATCATCCTGCGCAAAAGCAGCCATTCCCGGGAGCACAAATAAGAATAATATGAGTAACCACTTTTTCATTTAATCTGTCATTAAGACCTCTCCGAGATCTTCGGTTTGTTGTTCAAATGCTTTCAGCTCTTCTTCAGAGATACCCTGCAGCAATGATTTTATTTCGCTTGTTTTAGCGGCATTGTTCACCTGAGCGGTCTCTTTCCCATTCATTCCCGCATCGATAAAATCGGCCAGGTTATCTTTTTGCGTTTCATCCATATTCTTCACGTCTTTTTCAACCTTACCCAGGATGACCGCTGTTTTTTCTTTCGTATTGAACATCAACAACCCGCTTATCGCCACGAGTCCGGCAACAACAGCAGCGGCTGCATAGCGGAACCATTTGCGGTGAGTGAGTGGTATAACTTTTGCCCCCCGCATAGTACTGAGGACTGGTTTATTTTCTTCAGCGATGCTATTTTTTGTCAGGCTCTCAAAATATCCCTGCGGAACAGCATAGGGCATCTCTTTTTTCAGACCACTCAACAACGGAGAGATCGATTCGAGTTCTTCCTTATCTGTTTGCAGACCGGTACTCTTTGCAGCGGCTATTGCATTTTCAGCAAGGCCTTCAAAATAACCAGAAGGAACACTGTAAGGTATTTGCTTACTCATTCCTTTCAGTACCGGTGATAAATGATCCAGTTCTTCTGCAGCATCGGCCGCTTCCATTGCTTTGATCCGGCTCAGCACCTGTGCAGCCAGCCCGTCAAAATAACCGGCGGGGGCAGTATAGACATTCTGCCGGGCAGCGAGGTTCAGTGTGCTTTTCAGCTCGTTCAACTCTTGTAATATGTTGTCTTTCTGTGTCATTTTAACGGTAATAAGATGGATTCCGTCCCCCAAAGTTTAATGATTTAGCATATAATCCTCAATTTTTTTGACCGCATGGTGATAACTGGCTTTCAGGGCTCCTTCGCTGGTTTCAAGCACCCGGCTCATTTCCTCGTATGGCATTTCATCGTAATACCGGAGCCCGAACACAACACGCTGTTTATCAGGCAATTGCTGGATAGCTAATTGTAATTTCCACTCGATCTTCTGGGGGTCAAAATGTTTATCGGCCTTTATTTTATTGCTCAGCCCGCTTTCCACATCGCTGAAGCTGACAGAACTTCTTTTTTTCTGTTGTTCCAGGTAGGTCAGGCATTCGTTGGTGGCGATCCGGTAAAGCCAGGTATAGAGCTGGCTGTCTTCCCTGAAATTCTCCAGCCCGTTCCATACCCGGATCAGCACATTCTGCAACACATCATTGGCATCTTCATGTTCAATGACCATGCGGCGGATATGCCAGTACAGCTTTTCCTGGTATTTTTTGATGAGGCTGGTATAGGCTTTTTCTTTCGTAACCGGGTTACGGAACTGTACCAGCAATTCACTATCGCTTGTTGTAGTCAGGGACATTGATGTCGGGCTTTGGCTCGGTTAGAATAGAGGAATGGCAATATGTTTAAAGTTAAAAAAAAGGAAGTTTGCGTGGCAAACTAATATTTGCCGGTCCTTTTGCCGTGAAACTACGGTTTAATGACCGCTATTAAAATCCAATTGCTTTAAGAAACTCGGCTTTCTTTCTTTTTGACACGTCAAGCATTGTGCCGTCACTGAGAATGACCTGCCCCCCTTCACCGCGGATGTATTTTTCGACAAAATTTTTATTAACGATATAGGAATTATGAATCCGTAAGAAGGTACCGTCGGTGAGCATATCCTCGAATTCTTTCAACGTTTTGCTAACGGTATACCTGATATTGTTCTGTAAATGGAATTTTGTGTAATTCACACTTGCTTCGAGGTACATAAGGTCTTCTACTTTTACGAACTGGATGCCTTCTGTAGTTGGAATGGCAATCCGCCTGAATTTTGTTTTTTCCGCTGTTATGTTTTCCAGGAGTAATTCCAGCCTGTTATTAGGAACCGTCTTGTTTCTTTTCTCCACTGCCCGTGCCACTGCATTTGCCAGGTATTCGATCTCCACAGGTTTGACCAGGTAATCGAGGGCGCTGAAGCGAATGGCTTTAATGGCATAATGATCGTAAGCGGTAACAAAGATCAATTCAAAATTTTTGAATGAAAGTTTTTGTAACAGCGTAAAACCGTTGATCACCGGCATTTCAATATCCAGGAATACAAGATCAGGTTCCAGTGTGTTCACAGCCTCTAATCCCTGCTGGGGGTCGTCACATACGGCAATGACCATTACTTCCGGACAATGCTGCAGGATCTTCTGCCGCAAAGAGTTCAGGCTGCTGGCTTCATCATCGATAAGTATTGCTTTAAGCATAAGCTAAATTATAGACTATTCGGCTTTTCCTGTTCTTGATGTTATGGATCAACCTTAACAGACAACTCTACCTGCGTTCCGGAAGGTTTTTCACCTGTAAAGAGATCTGTAATGATTACATCATTACTGTCTTCACATTTATTATATAAATGAATCCGCTCTTTCGAAATTTGTATTCCATAAGAAATATGATCGGGTTTGTTCAGGTTTTTGATCTCTAAGGCTTTTTCCCTGCCGACACCATTGTCAGCAACAAGATATTTTATCCTTCCGTTTTCGACCCTTATTTTTACCAGCAATTTTTTATCATGTCCTGGTTTGTTCATCAAACCGTGGTGAATAGCATTTTCAATGAATGGCTGTACTAATAGCGGGGGGACCTTATAATCACCTTCCTTAAGTTCTTCATCTGCAGATAAAGAATATTCAAATTTATCACCGCAACGAAACTGTTCCAATTGCAGAAAGAGTTGAAGTGCATCATACTCTTTATGGAACGGGACTACATTATTTTTTGAGCTGTCCAACACGACACGGATCAATTTTGCGAAGCGGGCGAGATAGGTAGTGGCTTTGTCCTTTTGATCGGTTTGAATGAGGTTATCAATGGCATTGATACAATTGAAAATAAAATGAGGGTTCATCTGGGCCCTTAAGGCCTGCATTTCTGTTTCCGCGATTTTATGCTTTAGGTCAGCTTCCCGCCGGATAGATTGAATTCTCCTCCTGATGATTAACGTAATGATGAATGCCGCAACTGCCGCCACAACTGTTACAAACCACCAGGTTTTCCAAAATGGGGGTACGATGTAAATAGAAAAGGAGGTAACCTGTGCGTCCGCATCCGCTTTTACACTGAATGTATATTTTCCCGGGGCCAGATTGGTGTAGTTGGCGAAAGCTTTTGAACCGGATTCTACCCAATCATGATCAACACCGGCCAGGCGATAGAAATATTTTCTTTGAATGATATTTGAAAACTGCAAGATCGAAAACTCGATGGTAATAAAATTATCCCGGTAATGAAGACGTACCGGGTTATTACCAGCAATTAATGAATCAATGAATATTTTTTTATCATTGATCAAAAACCCCGTGATAGCCACTTTAGCCGGCGTGCTGCTTTGCCTGGCGAGACTATCCGGATGAAAGAGAATGGCCTCCGCTTTGGTTGCCATTAGCCACCTGCCGTTGTTCAGGGAATAAAAATTGTTTGTAACAAGGGAAGAGTTGATAAGACCCGGTGTAATATTGTAGGTCGTAACACTTTTTTGCGAACCGATCTTGTACAAAGTATAGTCCGATGTGAACCAGGTATTATTGTATGCATCTTTTTGAATTGCATGCACCGACCCTGATATAAATCGCTCATCGGGTAGCAGCCTTGAGAAGCTGTGCGTGATTTTATTGAATGATGTCAGCCCGCCATTTTTAGTGCCGATCAATAGTAAGCTATCATCATACTCGCTTATGCCATAAAAAGTTCGGGAAGGAGGGGAGCCTGCGGCGTTTTTATCTGGAAGATAAGTAACGCTGAAAGTCCTGTGAACAGGGTCAAATTTTTTGAAACCGAATTCTGTCGTTACCCAAAAATTCTGGTGGCGGTCGATGAGGATATCGTACACAAAACAGGGCACCCGGGCTACAGCATATTGGTTTCCCAGAAATGGTAAAAATTGATTTGAAGCCTTATCCCATTTAGCCACCTGGCCGTTATGCAATCCCAGCCAGATATTTCCCTGCTGGTCTTTCTTCATACAGCGGATCGTTGAGCTTTGTAATTCCGGCGGATGAATGGTTGTGATCTTCCCGGTTACGGGATCATAGATATGCAGGTATCCATGCTGGCAACCGATCCAAACCTTACCATCATCTGTATTGATAAAACACCAGGTCAGGTTAGCTTCATAGGTTCCGGGGAATACGATATTCTTCTTAAACTCCAGGTCCCTGGTATACAGGCTTACACCGCCACCCCAGGTTGCGATCATTACATCGCCCGTATTGGTTTGAATAAATCCCATGATCTCACTATTGGAAAGAGAATGCTTGTTATTTGGATCATGACGAATGGATTGAAAGTAGCTGCGGTAGGGGTTGAAAATGCTGATACCTTTATCTGTACCGAGCCAGATATTCTGCTCCCTGTCCTGGTAAATGCAAAGAATACTATAATTGTATTGAATGCCATACCGGTCCAATTCAGTACCGACGGCGTCGAAATCGTCTGTTTCCCGGTTATAGCGAAGCAATCCTGCATTCTGAGTCCCTATCCAGATATTGGATTGCGCATCTTCATAAATAGTATGCACGAGCAGGGTGCCATTGTTGGGCGGCTGTATTCCCCTTGCTTTAAGGATCTTGCTAAGTGAATATGGGTATATTTTGCCAGTAACTGTTTCATATTTATACAGGTAATCGGTCCAGGAGCTCAGCCAGATATTACCACTGTTATCAACGATCGTTTTAACGAACAGTTCCTTTGCATTCAAGGCTAACAGCGGATGATGCATTGGATTGTAATCGCGACTGTACACCTTTCGCGTTTTTTGATCAAATAACAACAACTGGGTCATTGTGTTCACCCATGTCTGCTGGTGAATAGGATCAACCGACATATTGCTGGTGGTATTTGAATCTGCAATAGCTGCCATGAAAAGAGCCATCTTATTTTTTGATGAGTCGAATTGATAGATTGTGAAATTGCTGACCATCCATTTTCTTTGATTACTGTCGGTGTACGCCTCGTATTTTAAGAGCGGAAATTTGGGTGGATAATTTTCTTCGTAACGGGAGAGCCGGTTGCTGGCGAATTCGAATCTTCCCACTTCCAATTCAGTTGTAAACCAAAGATTGTTCTTATCCGTACGCGTTTGGTGTACTTCCAGGGTAGTTGTGTTGAAGCTTAGCAGTTCCTGCTGGTAGTTGATGAATTTCAACCCATCATAACGTTGCAAACCATTCCGCGTACCGATCCACATAAAACCATCCGGATCCTGTGTAATAGAAAATACCTCATTATGCAACAATCCATCTGTCTGATCAATATGACGGAAAACAGAGCTGCCACTTGTTTGGGCATAACCCTGCAAACTGAAAAAAATACAGGCTATGGCAAAGAATGGCTTTTGACAACGGGGCATATTCCTAAGATACTTCAATTTTGACGGTTACCGCGATAGGGACATTGCTGTTACCACTTACAGGCCAACCGCTGATGAAAGCCTTCAAGCTAAGCTTTCGCAGTACATATTTTACCGGCCACTGATTAAACGGGAGTGAAATCCTATTAATAGGATGTCACCGGGAATTTCAAACTATTTCCCGTTTAATCAGCGCTTACGCCCATTTAATCAATCTGACCCGGGCCGGCCCTATGCTGCTGTCTATCTTGATGTTCAAGCTTATGCTTATGAGAAAAATAGTAAAGGTATTTTCCGGCTATTAATTTAATGATCGTATAAACCAAAAATTGCAGCGATGAAAAATTCAATTCTGCTGGCAGGCTGCTTCCTGCTGCTTGCTTTCTCCGCTAATGCCCAGGTGAGCGGTGGTGGTACACCGTATAGTTTCACAAACCCTTTGTCCGAACAATTTAAAAATACCAAAGTAGTTATGCCGGCTATCGATGTACCGGCCATGCAACGACAGGCAAGAGAGATCTATGCAAAGGGACAAATGCTTCCGGCAGGAAAGATATTTCCTGTTTCTTTAACACCGGAGAACAGTGGTGCATGGACCATATTGCCAAACGGTGATCGTGTATGGCGCTTATTTATTGAAGTGCCCGGCGCACCGGCTACATCTTTGTACTTCGATGATTTTTATATTCCTGAAGGTGCTGTGTTATACGTTTACAATGCAGAGAAGACGCACCTGATCGGTTCATTTGGCGCACATAATAATAATGAAGCAAAAGAATTTGCTACAGAGATCGTTTATACCGGCGATTGTGTGATCGAATATTATGAGAAAGCCAATGTAAAACGTCGCGGCAGTTTTACTGTTAGTGGTATTGCCAATGTTTATAATGCACCGGACCCGCCTTCATGGATACGTTTGCAAAATCCTAAATGCTGCGGTTTTGGAACTTCGGGCGCCTGCGAAGTGAATGTGAATTGTCCTGAAGGAAGTATATGGACCAACCAGCGCAATTCTGTTGCCCGCATATTAATTAAGAACGGCGCCAGCCAGGGTTGGTGCAGTGGTGCTCTTATCAATAATGCAGCACAGGATTGCAAAAATTATTTTCTGACGGCGAATCATTGCGGCGCTTCTGCATTGGTGGGAGATAAGAACCAGTGGGTATTTTATTTTAACTATCAAGGTGCAGGTTGTGCTAATCCCGGATCAGACCCCGGTTCCAATACCATTACGGGTTGTACCATGCGGTCCAGCTCCTCCAATGGCGCTAATTCCAATGTAGTTGGTTCTGATTTTTTACTGGTTGAATTCAACAGCGCTATACCTGCAGCATACAATGTTTATTATGCAGGCTTCGATGCCACCAATATAGCCAGCAACAGCGGTGTAGGTATTCATCATCCTGCCGCAGATATCAAAAAAATATCTACCTATAATACAACGACTACATCAAACCGGTATTATTCGCAATTACCCGATAATTCCCACTGGAAGGTTAATTGGATGACTACTGTCACTAACCAGGGTGTTACAGAAGGTGGTTCTTCAGGTTCACCACTTTTTCACAGCAACGGCCGTATCATGGGTAAGTTGTCCGGCGGACCTTCCAGCTGTACAGCTGCCGCTGCTGATAAATATGATTATTATGGAAAATTATCTTATGACTGGATATCTAATGGCGCTACTGCATCACAACAACTAAAACCCTGGCTTGATCCGGGAAATATAAATAGTACTTTTGTTCCCGGAAGAGCTCCATGTCCGGTAACAGCGTGCCCTGATATAATGGAGGCCAATAATAGTCAGGCAACTGCCGGTTCTATCCAGCTAAATACTACTTACAATGCATTGATCGCAACCAATACCGACCAGGACTATTACAAATTCACTGTGGGTGCAGGCGTAAATATTAACCTGCAACTTAGCACACTGCCTTTTGATTATGATATGCAGCTTCTTAATTCAGCAGGCACCGTAGTTGGCAGTTCCGCTGCCGGCGGTACGACTAATGAGAGTATCATTTATAATAACGCACCCGCCGGTATGTATACTGTAAGAGTATATGGTTATAATGCGGCTTTCTCGGCAACGCTTTGCTACACATTATTGGCATCCCTTACGGCACCCTGCAGTAATACGCCTGAACCAAACGAAAGCATGGCCGCGGCTTCTCCTATTGCTGCCAATGCGGATATTTTTTCACAGATCGGCAGTGCAACAGACGTTGACTATTATAGTTTTTCAAATGCAGCGGGTGCGTCTAATATCAATATAACGCTGACCAACCTGCCTTTTGACTACGACGTCTATCTCTTTAATTCAGCAGGCACTCAAATCGGCTCTTCGGTTGCAAGCGGCACTACGAGCGAGAGCATTATTTATAACACCAGTGTGGTTGGTACTTATTATGTTCGTGTTTATGGATATGCTGGTGCCTTTAGTACATCGGCATGCTATAAATTAAGAGCTGCGATCAGCGGTTCAACAAAAGCAACAGGGGTACGACCCGCGGAAAACAAAATAGAAACTATCGTAACCATCTCGCCGAACCCGGCCGCATCAAGGATCACCGTCAGTTATTCGGCCAGCAAGAGCAGCACAGAGCAATTGATCATTACGGATGTGTACGGCAGAAGAGTATATTCTACCTCTATTAATTGTAAATCCGGCAGGAATGACCAGGGGATTGATCTGCCTTCCAGTTTTACCAGTGGAATTTATTTTCTGAAGCTGGGGGAGCGGGTGCCTGTGAAATTTGTAAAGGAGTAGGAATTCGCGGTGGAAGCAGAAAAGATGGTCTTAAAGCACGAAGACGTCGTCTCTGCAAAAGCTTTCTACAGCAGTTCGAACCTGCCAGCCGGCCGGCCGGTCTACCACGGATATCAAAGGTCATCTGTATTAGATGACCTTTTTTAATTTATAGGATCAACTTGCAAGCAGAGCCATGTTAAACTCTCGGGAAAAACCTGTGACTATCAATTTGAAAAATTAAATGCTCGCAGAATAAGGGAGCTCGAGACTTATCAATCTCCCCAACTACCGCTGACACATTGATCATAATTTCCGGGTGCCGTCTAGTTATGTTGCTTAAAATTTTCAATTTCCTTATAAAAGTTAATAGCCCTGGCAACCGACCTGCCTCCCGAACTCCCAATAAAAATCTTTACCCATTTTTTATTGGCATTCTCTATTGTCTGGTTTTTGTATAGCCAGTATGTCAGCCAGGTAAATGATGCCGTCAACAAAAATTGAAATACAATATAACCCCAGCTTACAGAGTTGGGAAACCATTTATTGTAGTAGGAGATAGCTACATTTAATGAGACCCGATAGATCCAGGTCGAATATTTGGCTTGTTCGTTATAGGTATCAAATGATTTCCAGAGTTTTTAAATGACCTCCTGTGCAAGGTCTTTTCTGTCGTCAGCGTCCCTGCAAAATGAATTGGCTATTTTGTAAATAATACCTTTATTGATTTCAATAACTGAGAGAAATTCTTCGTAAGTGTCAGTAGTAGCCATTTTACCTGTTTATACCACTTGGCGCTTGTGCTGTTGCTTTATTAATTATACGCAGGGCATAGTAAAATATCACAGCCAGGGACAAGTATTTTTTTATTTTCTTCCCCAACAATTCTCCTCAAATGCTGTTGAGTCAGATAGGAGTTTTGCAAGGACTTGTAGGTAGATATTTGGTGATAGGTTTTATTCCGCAAGCTTGATGCAGAGCTTTAGTTGTCTGATCAATCCGTTAATATCCATTCCCTTTTCCCTTATTGTTTTCCTTGCA
>DASYLC010000351.1:0-3300 GCA_036009775.1 Chitinophagaceae bacterium | reverse complement strand
GGTATCTCCGTCATCATTCACCAGGTACATCCCGGTGTTTTCCGATCCGGGATCCGGCACCAGTATAATGTTATAGTATTCATTTTTACCCAGCCGCAGGACCCGGTGTACAATTATTTCCCCCGGGATAACGATCTCGTTCTTCTCCAGGAATTCCTTTATTTGATTAGCAGAGATCACAGATAAAATTGCGGGGAACCGATAATGGTTCCCCGCAATAAAGATAAGCTTAAATCCCTTTGCCGTCTGTATGCAGATCTGTGAACACTCTTCCATCAACTCGTATAAAGATCTGGTGAGGGCCAACGGTGACCATGTGAAAAGGCAGGTAGGGTGACAAGGATTCACGGCAGGGTCTCCATACCAGGCTGGAATAAATACATATTGCTTCAGGATAAATAGAAATGACCTGTCTTTTGTTATTCATGATAACACGTCTGCCCAGCAATTTCAGGATCGCATCTTTTGTCAAAGGCTTAAAACTGATCCGGCCTTTTTCGTCCCCGGCAAAAGCCGATTGCATATAATTACCAAAGCGGGCATCTACATTGACAAGAGACACAGTATTCTTTTCCCGTCCCTGCATCGGGATAATATAATAGAACTCATTCGGTTTGTCTAAACGGTGAACCAATACAGGATCACCGGGGTTCACATCCGTTATCATATTCCTCAGGTGGTCATGATTACGTAACCCGTTTTCTTCCATTGCTCTCATGGCAAACTCAACGGCCATCTTTTTATCAATGATCCTTTCCCCGTCCGCATAGCGTTTGGGCTCTGATTGTATACCACTTCGTTTGGCAGGTGGCTCGGGGTCACATAACGCCACGAATTTTCCTGCCCAGTGACCACTGGGGATACCTGTCATATAAGTACCCTGCCAGGTAGCGTAAGAAATATGTTCATTGACGATACCATAGATGCCGCCGCTTCCGCAAATATCACCGGTGCTGTGTGGCGGAGGTAATGGTCCCGGTGTTGGCGGCCATGGGTTATTAATAAAGAATCCTGTAATGGTATACGAATTGTCCCCGGATGAGGTTGGCGCAGCGGATGCTTCGAATCCTTTTACAACGATCCAGTGAGCCCAGCCATAGACCATCGCGATGGGCGCTACCGCATAATGGTGGATCGTCCATACAATCTTTCTCGAAATGGTCTCTTCATCCCCGGGTTCGAAGAGAACAAAATAATTAGTGAATGCCGCGGGCTTGCGGTTGTTCAATGTCCATCCGAGTCCGTCGGGTGCTGTGTACCAGCCTGGCTCTGTCACGCTGTGGCTGTGGTTGTCATTGTAAAGATCATCCTGGGAAAGATGGCCTGCACCAATAGAGTGCAATACCATTTGTGCGCAGGCGGCCCCGCAATAATAATCAGTATCCTGCTGATGATACTCCGTAGGTAAGTTTTCTGTAACTGGCATAGTATAAGGTTTAAGTGTAAAAAAATGAGAATGCAGAGAGGTTCTCATACGACGGAGGGAGATATAAAGTTATTCCGGAGGTAAAAGCCGGACAATACCCTTTTCGGGGCATAGTGAAATCACTTATATTTTTAATAGGTGTAAACCCCGGTAATAAGAATGGGACACATAGAAGGATAGGCACATAGCTAAACACATAGAATGCAAACTATGTATCGTCAGCCGGTAACAAAACAAAAAAGCCACAAGTAATTACTTATGGCTTCCTGCATATTGTCATGCTGAGGAATGAGGTATCTGAGATTTCTCCTGCATCGGAATGACAAAGACGCAATTATTCTAATTCTACATTGCTGGTCTTATTGATCTTATTCACCCTGATCACTTTTACCCAGCTTAAAAAGCGGATAATGGGATAGGTAGGATCAAATTCATACCAACGTTTACCAAAATTGATCGCCGAAGGCGTTTTATGGTGATTGTTATGATACGCCTCTCCCATCAGTAAGATATCCATGGGATATAAATTACGTGACGTATTATTCAGTTTGAAATTGACCGTTCCGTATTTATGCGCAAACCAGTTGATGACAGCGCCATGCAACGGGAGCATCACGATATGAACAGGAATTAATAAATACCACCAGGCAGACGGAGCAAAAAGGATATAAAAACTGATATAAACACCGATCCAGGCCACACGGGATATCCAGCTATGAGCAACCCGGTCCAGGGCGGGCCAGTCAGGAAGATTCTTCAGGAATCGTTCCTCTATTTCAATTTTATTATTGAACACACCGGACGTGAAAAGGCGGCTCCGCCACATCATGATCCAGAGGTTATCATCATATTTGGGTGAATGGGGGTCTTTTTCCGTATCAGTATACGCATGATGCATCCGGTGCATGATCGCATATACTCTCGGGCTCACGTACGAAGAGCCCTGGCCGATATAGGCCAGCAGGTAAAAAAAACGTTCCCAGAATTTGCTCATACTGAAGGCAGCATGAGATGCATAACGGTGTTGGAGAAAGGTCTGAGAGAAGATCGCCAGGTACCAGTGACACAAAAAGAACAAAAGTATTATTAACATTAAAAGAGCGGGGGACTAAAAGACTTATAAAGAACTACGATGTTGACCTGTAAGTTACGTTTAGTCGCGCAGTTCTGGATTTTTATTTTGTGATTGTGACGTAAAATGACAGCAAACAACGGTTTATTTAACTTTTCTTACTATTGTCTTACAATTTAATGTATGAAAACATACTGCTTTGCTGTATTACTGTCTTGCCTGACAACTATTGCAAACGCAACTGTTAAGGACTCAACCATTCTTTATTCACTACCCGATAGTGTAAAAGCTGTACAGTTCATGGCAGAAATAAATGTTCAGTCCGTCAGTGAAAAAAAAGCAGGCTGGACAGGGATCAGGACAGATGCCGGAACACTTGCACTCGTAACCGGCAAGGCGGGAAAAAAGGTCATATTTGAATGTTACGGTGAAGCGACACCGGTAACTACAGGCCTGAAGAGCCTGGCAATGAAAAAAGGTGAGATCGTTTTTGACTATGAGTGGCAGCTTAATGAAACCTATAAACTCCTGATCGCTACCGCCAGTGATTCGGCAGAAAATTTCTCTTTGTATTCCGGCTATATCTTTTTACCCAAAGAAAATAAATGGAAACTGATCGGCACTTACAGGATCAGTGGAAGATGGAACACTATACAGGCCCCGGGATCCTTCAGCTCAGGGGGAAGAAAAAGCAGTGTACAATCTTCTATCGGCCAGGTATGGTGTCAGCGGAACACAGGTTCCTGGAAGAATATGAAGACCGATGCGCAAACACCACCCGTCGTTAATTTATCCGGGCATG
>DASYLC010000350.1:0-8562 GCA_036009775.1 Chitinophagaceae bacterium | reverse complement strand
TCGACCCGTGATGTAAAAAAAGCGATCAACGTTTTGCATGAAGAGTTCTTTGAAACTACCTATAAACAGGTCAATCTTTTTATCAGCGGTACCGGGAATGTGGGTGCTAAATTGCTCGCACAGTTAAAACAACAATCGGGCTTCCTGCAGGAGCAATTGCATATACAATTACGGGTGACCGGGCTGAGCAACAGCCGTACAATGATCATTGGCGAAGAAGGAATTGACCTCGACCAATGGGAAGAAAAACTAGCTGCTGGTGAAAAAGCAGACCTGCAACAATTCGTGGACGGGATCATCAGCCGGAATCTCCGCAATTCTGTTTTTGTGGATATAACAGCCAATGAAAAGGTCGCTGCAGTTTACGACCAGTTGTTACAAAAAAGCATTTCCGTGGTTGCCTGCAATAAAGTGGCCGCTTCTTCGGCCTATTCAAATTATAAAAAACTGAAAGACCTTGCCAGGGAATTCAGCTGCCAGTTCCTTTTTGAAACCAATGTAGGCGCGGGTCTCCCGGTGATCGCCACGCTAAAAGATCTTGTGCACAGCGGTGACAGGGTGCATACAATGCAGGCGGTACTCAGCGGAACACTCAATTTTGTTTTCAATAACTATGATGGCAAACGGAAATTCGCGGAAGTGGTGAAACAGGCACAGGATGAAGGCTATACCGAACCGGATCCAAGACTCGACCTGGGTGGAACCGATGTGATGCGGAAGATCATGATACTGGCCCGGGAAGCAGGTGAAACGATCGGGATGGATGATATCACCAATAATTCTTTCATGCCTCCCAGCTGTATGGAGGGAACCGTAGATAATTTTTATAAAGAGATGGCAAAACACGAAGCGCATTTCAATAAGCTGATGCTGGACGCTGAAGAAAAGGGATGTAAATTGAAATTCGTTGCCAGCTATGAGAATGGCAAAGCATCCGTTGGCTTGCAGAATATTGATCCGAAGCATGATCTTTACCATTTATATGGTAAGGACAATGTGGTACTTTTTTACACAGATCGTTATAAAGAACAACCTTTGGTGGTAAAAGGAGCGGGTGCAGGAGCAGAGGTAACGGCGAGCGGCGTGTTTGCGGATATTATCCGGGCGAGTAAATAGCCCACGGTTTCAACCGTGGGAAAAAAGAAGAAAATATCGGAATGGACAAAATAAAAATAAAAATAAAATCACCCGGCACCGTCGCCAACCTCGTTTGCGGGTTTGATATTTTAGGCCTTGCATTGAATGAGCCGGCTGATATCATGGAGCTGGGTTTATTGGATGAACCGAAGGTCATTATTCATAATAAAGACAATTTCGGTCTGCCCGCAGATCCGGTGAAGAATGTGGCGGGTGTGGTGTTATTATCCATCATGGAAAAGATGGGAAATAAGATGGGTTTTGAATTGACGGTCGAAAAAAAGATCAGGCCCGGAAGCGGTATCGGTTCCAGTGCAGCCAGTGCAGCGGGCGCAGCCGTGGCCGCCAATCATTTGCTGGGAAATATATTTTCAACAGATGAGCTGGTGCAGTTCGCGATGATCGGGGAGAAGCTTGCATCAGGAGTAAAACATGCGGACAATATCGCTCCCTGTATACTCGGCGGCGTAAGTTTGATCCGTTCCATACATCCGCTCGATATTGTATCAATACCCTGCCCGGAATTATATGTAACAGTTGTTCATCCGCAGATCGAAGTAAGAACATCCGATGCAAGACAGATATTAAAACAACAGGTACTCTTAAAAGATGCGATCAGGCAATGGGGGAATATCGCGGGACTCGTTGCCGGGCTGATGAAAAGCGATCATGATCTTATTGGCCGCTCACTGGAAGATGTGATCATCGAACCTGTCCGCAGCATCCTGATCCCGGGGTTTGATGAACTGAAAACAAAATGCAAAGAGGCCGGGGCATTAGGAGGTGGTATCTCCGGGTCCGGACCTTCAGTATTCATGCTCAGTAAGGAAGAAGCAACAGCGGTAAGAGTGGAAACCGTAATGAAAGAAGTGTATGAAAGGATCGGGATAGCTTACAATACATATGTAACGACCATCAACAAAAAAGGAGTTGAATTGATCAGGTGATGCTCCACAATATTCAATGAAGTATTTCAGTACCAATAAAAATTCTCCCCTGGTTGACTTTAAAGAAGCAACCATCAAAGGGCAGGCCCCGGATAAGGGATTATACTTCCCGGAAACGATCCCCGGGTTTGCACCTGAAATGATTGAAAGAATAGAAAAGCTGTCGGACGGGGAAATAGCTTTCCGGGTCATCCGCCCTTATGTAGGAAATACGATCGGTGAAGAAAAATTATTCAGCATCGTCAGTGAAACGATCAATTTCCCATTACCTCTTGTAAAACTGGATGAAGATATTTTTTCACTGGAATTATTTCATGGACCAACGCTGGCTTTTAAGGACGTAGGCGCACGTTTTATGAGCCGTTGCCTGGAGTATTTTGTTACGGGTCAGGGCGCTGCAAGCGACCTTACGGCTCGGGACGCCATAAGCGGCCCGAGCCGTAAGGTTACAGTATTAGTCGCCACATCCGGCGACACCGGCGGCGCTGTTGCAGATGGTTTTTATGGAGTGGAAGGCGTGAACGTTGTCATTTTATATCCTTCCGGCAAAGTGAGTCCTGTACAGGAAAAGCAGCTGACCACACACGGGAAAAATATCCAGGCGCTGGAAATACAGGGAAATTTTGACGATTGCCAGCAAATGGTAAAACAGGCATTTACCGATCCGGATATAAACCGTAAACTATTTCTGACCTCTGCCAATTCTATCAACGTCGCCAGATGGCTGCCGCAACAGTTCTTTTATTTCCTGGCATATAAACAATGGGCGGATAAAAACCATCCACCTGTCATCGCGGTACCCAGTGGTAATTTCGGGAATATCGCTGCCGGGCTACTCGCTATGCGGTCAGGTTTGCCTGTCAGCCATTTTATTGCAGCCTGCAATGTGAATGATATTGCGAGTGATTTTCTCGAAACAGGAATAGTACGACCCAAACAGGCGGTTCCTACTTTATCCAATGCAATGGATGTGGGAGACCCCAGCAATTTTATACGGGTACTGGAATTGTTCGGTCATGATCTTACCGCCATAAAGAATAATTTGTCGGCTTTTACAGTAACCGATAAAGATACCAGCAATACGATCCGTGAGTTATTTAATAAGTATGATTACCTGGCCGATCCGCATGGGGCGGTAGGATTCAAAGCATTGCAGGAATATCTTTTTAAGACAGGCCAGAAAGGGATCTTCCTGGAAACAGCTCACCCGGTCAAATTCCCCGATGCTGTTGAAAAAGCAACCGGTCAGAAAATAGACCTGCCCGGATCACTGGAACCCGTGATGCGAAAAGAGAAGCATAGTATCTTTATGCAACCCGTATTCGCTGAATTGAAAGAGTATTTATTAAACCGGTACTGACCTCAGGACCCATGACTGCTGCGAAAGATTATTTACAGACTAACCGCGCTGCTTTGTTCGACTGGATCGTGCTGGTGACCAGTTTCCTGCTGGGTTTTGCTTTTCCTTCGCTCAAGGACCTGGTCACTTCGCCTGGGTTTTTCAACTGGATGCTGGCGTCATTGCTGCTCTATATTGCAGGCGCCGCATTAAAACATTTACCGCTGAGTTACCGTCTCACTCATTCAGGGAAAACTATTAAACCGGTTCCTTATATTATCTTTCTCATCGTCGGTCACTGGTTCATTATTCTTTTCCTGGTAATTCTGTCCGAGTCCGCTATCCGGAACCTGTTCCAACTGGCACCACTCACCGATAAAAATGCAGCCAGTTGGCAATTGATCACCGGAGCCCTTGTCACCGCCAGTTTTGTTACCTGGCTGGTGTATCGCAGTAAAAGCAACCGTAAAAAAAGAAAAAAGTACAAAGAGGGTTTCCTGTTTTGGATGGAAATGATGGCTGATATCCTGCTGATCGCCGGGGTATCCATCTTTTCCTTTATTTTTTGGGAAAAAGGAGTGATGGCTATGCTGGGAAAAGCGCCTGCCAAAACCATGGGAGATATCTGGTTCCTCTTTGTTTTTCTTTCCATCCTTTTTTTATTCTTCTATCTGCCATTACGTTACCTCTTTTTTATCGAGGACCGGGAAAGAGGAAGGAACAGGAGGCGGCTGCTTCTCATCTTTGCATTTATTCTTATAAAAGCAATTATCGAGATGATTGGAATTTAATTATTGCCGGGAAGACGGTAAGCACGGGAAGAAAAACAATGTTTTGCCCTGCAAGCTTTCCGTCTTCCCACCTTACCGGCAATTTTATTTAACAGCGCTCAACGTTTCCGGTATTGAACAGTTTAGTAATTTGCAACCGTATGCAGGACATTGAACCCTTTTATAACTGGCGGCATATCTATACCAGCGAGGAAGATGAGCGGTCGCCTTTCTTTGGAAAGACCTATTCTGAATTTGAGTTCTCTCAAACAGTATATAACTTCTATATCCACCCTCAATGGGATGATTTCGGGAGCAGGACCCTCTACCTTAAGGTATTACTGGCCGATTACGAAGAGAAGTATGCGATCATCGAACTGATCGGCGAATGGAATGATGCGATCGAGAACGATATCATGGAGCTGAAACGGGATGTGCTCGAAAAATTCATGCATGAAGGGATCACCAAATTTATTTTAATAGCAGAGAATGTATTGAACTTTCACAGTGATATCCGCGATTATTATGAAGAATTGTACGATGAGGTCTCAGAAGAAAATGGCTGGGTGGTTTGCCTGAATATGCCGGAACAAACACAATACGATTTTAAACACGCCCGGCTCAACCGTTATATAGAACTGATGCAGGTAGACAATTGGCGCACTTACAAACCGTATCACCTTTTTAAAAAGATCGATGCCGAACTCGCTGCGCGGCTTCCGGGGTAGGCTTAGTCTGTGATCATAAAACCGGCAACTTGCCATCTTCGCTCCACCGGTTAAGCCAGTAATTGGACACAGACCGGGAAACTCTTTTTTTGTTACGGAATGTAAGCAAACCCTTTTTTTCGTTTCTCCTTTTACGCTGAATCGATTAATTAGCCGACCTTAAACCGATATGGCCAAAACACCGTCCTATGACCTTTTCACATTGATCAGGTCACTTAACAAGAATGAAAAGGGGTATATCAAAAAATTTTCGTTTACCCAACGGCATGAACACAGCAGTTTTCTTAAGCTCTTTGATGCCATCGAGCGACAGGCTGCTTACGATGAAAAAGCCCTGAATAAGGATAAGTATATCGCCCAGTTGCCGCGAATGAAATCATACCTGTATGAACATATCCTGGCAGCACTCGGTTCATATTATTCCAGGAAAGACCCCGGCCAGATCATCCGCCGCATCATCGGCTATGTATATGTGCTTTTTGAAAAAGGCTTGTACGACCAGTGTAAGAAACAACTCTACAAAGCCAAGCAACTTGCCCGGCAATACGAAAAATTCGGCCAGTTGATCGAATTGATCGAGTGGGAAGATGAAGTGCTGGTAGAAAAGCTCCTGTTGCAGGATGTCGAATCCCATTTGCTGCAGAAAGAAATGGTCCTTGGCCAGATCAGTAATATCGCTTTTTACCGGAAAGCTTTCGAGCAGGTATCTAAATTATATGCAGAGATCATTTACACCCGCACTGCTGCCGATGAAAAAGAATTCAGCAGGATCATTTCGAATAAAATGTTCAGTAATGAAAAGATGGCCACCTCCATCAGTTCAAGGGTATTGTTCTATAAAACACTGGCAAAATATTATGCTGCGACCGATGATAAGGATAATTACCTGCTTGTAATGAGCAAAGCCGTTCAGCTTACGGAAGCACACCCGTTGTATTTCAGGCATCACGTAATGCACCATATAAAATTGCTGAACAACCTGCTGGCCACACTGAGCGAGCACTATGATGATCCTGCCTATAACCGCCACTATAAACGGCTGAAAAAAATAGGAGAACAGGACAAATCCAAATCGCCCACCAAGACGAAGATCATTGTGAGCATGCGGCTGATGATAAGGGATTATTTCCAGGCATTTAATAAGGAACAATTCGATGAGGCCTACCGCATTTCACGGGATATGGAGAAAATGTTGCAGGAACGGCAGCACCTTCTCAGCGAAGTGCACCAGGTCATGTTCATGTACCAGATCGCCTATATCAGCTTTATTCATAAAGACCTCAAAAGAACATTGACATGGACATCCCGTATCATCGGGTTTTCTTATAGTCCCGACAAGATATTTTTTCTCTGCCAGGCCCGCCTGCTTCAACTGGTTATACAGGTGGAACTGGGCAATACGATCGTTATTCCCTCTATGTTGAAATCGACCATACGGTTTTTTCAAAAATATAGAAGGGTGCATACGCTTGAAAAGTTTTTTTTTGCATTCCTGTCTTCTTTTGTAAAAGCTTCCGATAATAATACCAATGTGCTTTTGTCGTATGCGATTTTTAAAAAACAGCTTACGGATGAATTGCCGGCACAGGATATTAAAATGTTCGATTATTTTCATTTTCCCGCATGGTGCAATAGCAAGTTGAAAAAAACCGATTTCTCAACCTCCCTGAAAAAACAATAGCACAGCTTCCATACACCTTGTTCGAAATGTAATATTTGCAAAAATTGCAAAGAGAAATCGGATCTATCTGGCTTATTTTTCAGTTGTAAGGCGGTGATCCTATACGGTGCCCGGGCGCCCGGTAGTTCTCAATTCAACACTCTCTATATTATTTTATCTATGAAAAATAGGACATGTATTAAGCCGGTTGCCAGGGGCAGTTCCGTACGGCTTAATACATACTACTGTACGGCATTTACCTGTAAACGTTTTTACACATGAAAAGATCAGTGTGGTCGCAGCACTTTGTACCTGTTTCTTTAGGAAAATTTTCGAAAACCGTAATTAAGGATTAGTTTTTTCTCACAATTAGGCAATGGTTGGCCGCCCCGGGGAAGGGCGGCCTTTTTGTGCATTTATGATTGAACTGCATCTTCCGGTTTTTTTGTAACTGTGTATAGCACAAGGCACTCTCAAAACTTTTACAGGTTTTTGACATTCCGTTAGTATTTTTGCAGAAACCCGATTTCTCCCTTACAATTCACATTATGAAATGGTCTGAACTGTTCACTTCCTCGATCGGCAAAAAGTGGGTGATGGCATTGACGGGCATATTTTTGATCCTTTTCCTGGTAATACATGTTAGCCTGAATGCCTGTATCTGGGCTAACGACGGTGGCAAGATGTTTCTCGCAGGAGCTCATTTCATGGGAGGTACAGTTGTACCCCGTATCCTCGAAATCGGATTATTCATAAGTTTCTTCCTGCACATTATCCAGGGATTGATGCTTGAATTCCAGAACCGCAGCAAAAGGAAAAAAGGTTATGCTGTGGCCATGGGTAACAAAGGCAGTAAATGGTATAGCCGCAGTATGGGATTGTTGGGCACGTTGATCTTATTCTTCCTGATCATCCACGTGTCGCATTTCTGGATCCCTAACCGTAGTCACCAGGGCTGGTTGCTGGGAGAGGAGATCAACCTTTATGAGAAAATGAGTACAGTTTTCCAGAACCAATGGGTGGTGTTGATATACATAGCGGGTTGTATTTCGCTTGCATGGCACCTGGTGCATGGATTTCAAAGTGCTTTCAGAACGATCGGTGTAAACAATAAAAAATACCTGGCATTATTGAATGCTGCTGGAATAGGATTCTCCGTGATCGTTCCCCTGGCCTTTGCATTGATGCCGGTGAGTTTTTATTTTGGGTGGATAAGGTAGACGTGAATCGTGAATCGTGAGGCGTGAGGCGTGATAGCCCATGGTTTTAACCGTGGGAAAAAGGAGATGAACAGGGTACAAAAGCCGGCAAAACAAATGTTCTGATAAGGAAATCATTATAAGATAAGAGGAGATCGGGCAACAGAACAAACTATTAGTTATCAGTTATTATCTAAACTATGTTAGATTCAAAAATTCCTGCCGGCCCGTTAGAAAAAAAATGGGTAGATTATAAAGGGCATTGTAAACTGGTGAACCCGGCGAATAAAAGAAAGCTGGAGATCATCATCATCGGTACAGGTCTCGCCGGCGCTTCCGCCGCTGCTGCCCTCGGCGAACTCGGCTATAAAGTAAAAGCATTTTGTTTCCAGGATTCCCCCCGCCGGGCACACTCGATCGCAGCACAAGGCGGTATCAATGCCGCCAAGAATTACCAGAACGATGGTGATTCGGTCTTTCGTTTATTTTATGATACCGTGAAAGGAGGTGATTACCGGGCAAGAGAAGGGAATGTACATCGTCTCGCGGAAGTAAGCGTGAATATCATTGACCAGTGCGTGGCCCAGGGTGTTCCTTTTGCAAGAGAATATGGTGGATTATTGAATAACCGTTCCTTTGGCGGTACCCAGGTAAAAAGAACATTCTATGCTGCGGGACAAACCGGCCAGCAATTATTGATTGGCGCTTACCAGGCATTGGAAAGACAGGTGGCATTGGGGAATGTGGAAATGCATAGCCGTCATGAGATGCTGGATGTGGTG
>DASYLC010000349.1:0-5760 GCA_036009775.1 Chitinophagaceae bacterium | reverse complement strand
TTAAAAATTTTTATGAACCTCAACTCAATCGGAAAATCAATCTTAGTAAAAAACATAGCTGCATGTCTGCTGGTTAGTTTCTTCACCTTAGCACTTGGTTGCCATAAAGATCCCGCACCATCTCCTGCCAATAAAGCTCCTGTTGCTGATGCAGGCGCAGACCAGGCGATAACGCTTCCAGTAAGTACAGTCACCTTCGCGGGTTCAGGAACAGACCCGGATGGTACTATTAGTTCTTATGCATGGACAAAAATATCAGGCCCGGTTGGCGAATCGATCACCACAGCTTCAACCGCCACTACAACAGTTACCGGTTTAGTAACCGGTGTCTATGTATTCAGGCTTACAGTTACAGATAACAAGGGAGCTTCTGCCAGTGATGATGTGCAGGTTACAGTTAGTACGGTTGCCGGCAATA
Source organism: Chitinophagaceae bacterium (assembly GCA_036009775.1). Lineage (GTDB taxonomy): Bacteria > Bacteroidota > Bacteroidia > Chitinophagales > Chitinophagaceae > JJ008. The sequence goes on along the minus strand of DASYLC010000349.1, from coordinate 5,342 downwards.
TGCCGCCCTCCGCAAATGCCGGTACAGATCAGGCTATTATTTTACCAACCAGCCAGGTAAACTTATCCGGCTCCGGCACCGATATTGATGGAACAATAACGGGATATACCTGGACAAAAGTGTCGGGTCCGGCGGGCGGCATAATCACTACTCCTTCCGCTGCGACTACAACAGTGACGGGACTTATAGCAGGTATTTATGTTTTCCGCCTGACCGTGACGGATAATAGCAGTGCAACCGGAACCGATGATGTTCAGGTAACGGTAACAACGGCAGCCAACGTTCTGCCTGTCGCAAATGCAGGAGCAGATCAAACGATCGGTTTGCCAGCAAATCAGGTTAATCTGGCCGGATCAGGAACTGATACCGATGGCACTATAAGTGGATATGGCTGGACAAAACTGTCAGGACCCGCCGGGGAATCTATCGTAACACCATCCTCTGCCACAACAAATGTAACTGGTCTTGTTGCAGGTGTATATATATTCACGCTTACTGTAACTGACAATATGGGAGCTACAGGTACGGATAATATCCAGGTTACTGTCAACGCGGCGACGGCTACCAACTTTGACTATTTTGTAAGTAGTCAAAATACAAACTCCGTCAAAAGGTACAACGGAACGAACGGCGCTTATTTAGGCGATTTTGTTGCGCCCGGTTCCGGTGGTCTTGCTGCAACACAGGAAGTCAGGTGGGCAGCAGACGGGAACCTGCTGGTTTGCGGATCAGGGAATACTTCAATCCTTAAATATGATAAGAACAATGGAAATTTTCTGGGTCAGTTTACAACAGGATATTCCCTGCAAACACCGACAAAAATGTCGATTGGGGCTGATGGTAATATTTACGTAAGCCAATGGGATGCGGCACAGAATAAAGTAGTACGTTTCAACGGAACTACAGGCGCCTACATCGATGAGTTCACGGACCAGGGCCTGGGATTAAACAATGGTATGGGACATGCATGGGATGCCACAGGGAATTTCTATGTTGCAGGTTTTAATTCCAGGGATATAAAAAAATACGATGCGAACGGCCATTACGTCGGCATTTTTATTCCGACCGGGACCGGCATCGGCCAGCTGATGGGTCCTGTCAATATCTGGTTTGACAATAATAATAACTTTTTCGTTGTGGACTGGCGGGCCAATAATGTAAAAAAATACAACGCGACAACCGGCGCATTCATCGCTGTATATATATCAGGGCTTAGCCGTTGTGAAGGGTTCACATTTGATCTGTCCGGGAACCTGTATGTCTGCAATTACCTGGTAAACCAAGTAAATAAATATGATGCCAATGGCAATTTCATCAGTGTGGTAGTAACCGGTGGCGGGTTAAACGTAACCAATAGTGTGATTATAGGGCCAACGCATTAAGAATTTAGTTTTGGTCTATCTCAATCTGGCGTGAAGTTAATGAGTAAGTATTTTTCAGTGTGCTGAAAGTTAACTCACGGCCAGGTTATTTTAAAACGCTTATCGCATTCTGGTGTGTTTTATAAAAGGATCACGTACCTAACTACAATTCTCCAAGAATGCTTCCTCTCGAAAATTTCCGAAATAACACCTGCTTCTACACTCATACCATAAAGGCTGGTATTTATAACATTAATGCATAATAAAGCTCCGGGTAACTTAGATTACCATGTACAGCACCAGTAGAAAGGAGGCGGTACAACAAGAAATTTCCAAACTGATTAGCGCAAAGGAGGATCAAATGATGGTTATGTTAAAAATCCAAGTTGTGCTTTTAGTACTCCTCGGTACCGTTACTATTTCGTGCAATGAAAAAAAAATAGATGTACCGGAATTACCTGGAAATGCCTGCATAGTATGTGATCGTATTAGTCTGATGGAAAAATTAAAACCTGCCATTGCGGATAAATACTGGCCTGGATTCGATAACGATAGTCTACGGTCACCACTGGTGTACTTTGATGATTCAACAAGTTGGCTTGCGTTTTCTGAAACAAATCTTTTCAAAGGCAAGGTAACAGCCCAAAAAATGATATGCGGGGGCGGGTTGTCAGTCTTCCGGTTAAGTAAACGTCTGGATAGTGTTCCGTTTCATATGGAAAACAGGATGTCTTTTACAGACTCTACGTCGCCCGTTTTCTATAACCCGGTAATGTTCTGTTCAAACACGGAGGCTGCTAAATCGCTTGTGCCTGTGGTTACAGGCACGGAAGAATGGTTGCAGATGATTCTGCATGAATATTTTCACGCCTTCCAGTTCAGGCACCTGAACACCATTAAGTATCTCGCCGATTCAATAAAAACGGGGTCTGACACCTTAGATCGTTTGTACAAAAAGAACTTGCTGTTTGCTAAACTTTTAGAGACGGAAAACAATTTCCTGCTCCACGCTTTAAGTAGCATCTCAAAAGATTCGTCAACATTTTATGCCAGGGAGTTTCTCGTCGCCCGTGAGTACAGGAGAAAGGAAGGCAACAGGATTATATCGAAGGAAATCATTCGCATAGAAAAGTTTTGGGAAAAAATAGAAGGAACGGCCCGGTATATAGAATACAATACCGGCTTTATATTCGCCGCAGGCAATTTCAAATCAAATTTAACCTGCGATAGTTTATTTAACAACTTTAATGCATATAAAGAAACTGATTTTACAAAAAGGGCATGGTTTAGGAAGAAGACTAAAATCATAACCGCTTATTATTATGTAACTGGATTTAATCTATGCCGGCTGATGGACAAACTTGGAATCGCGTATAAAGAACATTTATTTGATCGAACAGAATATGGGCTGGAAGATTATTTGCAGAAGGCAATAAATTATTAGACTTATGAGAAACTTCAACTCAATTTGCCTCAGCAAGGATTACGCAGTAAACCGGGTGCTGTTGGCTTTCCTACTATGCCCTTGCCAGGCGCTGTCGAAGAAATTATAGTTGATCTTGAATTGGGAAAAGAAATCTCCTTTCTTCAGTCAGCTATGCAGGGCAACTCACAGGATTATCTGCATGAAGATTAAAGGTGGACAAAAGATGCCGGCTATCCGGGCATTAATACCCATGATAAGAAATACGCACTATTGAAATGATTGCCTTTGCCATAGCAGTGCTACCGGCACACTCATCTGCCAGAACACTCTCTATTTAAAAAAAACAGAATCCTTGGAATTTTTAAAACTTACCGGAAAAACGTTTTTATCTTAAAAAAATAATCCGGATTTTATAACATAAAGCCGCTCGTTTGGATCATTAAGCGGGGGGTTCGTATTTAACCCGGGTATACTACTTGCATAAACCTAACCTGCAGCGTATGTTTACAATGCGTACAAATTGATCCAATCCTCGTAGAAAGACCAGAAATAGTACCCGTTTTCATCTTCTATTTCTCCTGAACTTAACTCATCTCCGGCGATAGCCGGCAGTTGATCCTATATCCCGAAAAACCGTCGATCCGTATTATTTTTTTTATCAAACCCCTATGAACATGAAAAAGTTTACTTTTTTTCTCTCTGCATTTACAGCCAGTTTTTTATTCTTCAGTCCGGCTTGGGGACAAAACATTACACAGGTCGGTACTGCCACAACCGCAACTTCAGGAGGCGGCACGATCACGATCAATAAACCATCCGGTATTGCATCCGGGGACATCATGATTGCAAGTATTACTCAAAGTGAAACCGGTACAGGCGATAACTTAAGTGATGCGGCAGCAACTTTCGGTGACTGGACCCTTGTTACTGGTTCGAAGATCGGTACCGGGCAAAACCCTGAATTCCGGGCAACGATCATGTACCGCATCGCTACAGCGGATGATGTGGCCGCCGCCGCTACTAGCTACCAATTTACACTGGATGCCCAGGCAGAAGGTGTGGTCGGTTCTATTATTGCCTTCCGTGGAGTTGCCGTTACGGGTGGTGTTACGGGAGGGCCTTTTGATGTAGTACCAGGACAGATCAATGGACTGGCAAATGACAATAGCCTGAATGCCGCTTCTATCAACCTCACTACCGGGAAATCTGCAGTAATTATGTTTGGTTTTATTGGCAATGATCCGGGCATCAATACGAATTGGAACATTGCAACAACACCAGGAACATTGACAGAGTTGTTCGATGTGGTATCCACTGAAGATGCGGATATTGAAATCGGTGCCGCATGGGGTATTGCCAATTCACCCGGTGCAACAGGTACAGGATCAGCATCGCTTGCAAGTATAGCGGAGAACGGATCGATCCTGATTGCATTAAGGCCGATACCTGCTACAGCTGTATTGACAACATCAGGCGTTTTAAATGTCGGGGTAGGTATACCAGTTAACCTGACAGCCGCCGTCACCAATTTTGCAGGCACAGGGAACTACAATTTTACCTGGAATGCAGCAGGCGCATCCGGGTTGGGAATAAATCCTGTAACACAACCTGGTGCTAATAACACAAAGACGATCGCTTACGCTGCTCCCGGTATATATACGGTTTCAGCTTCCATATCCAGAGCAGGGGCCACGGCTATGTCTACCAATTCGCTGACAATAAAAGTTGTCTCCGTGCCTTCAGTTCCCAACCTATGGGCCTCATCCTCCAACGGTTCGCAAATCGCCGCGTTTACGGTTAATGATGGTGTAAATCTTTCGGGCGATCCTGCCAATCTTTTTGAAACTACTTTCCCGGGAACAATTACCGGCGGAACGTTTACTTCGGCGATCGGCAGAAATAATAAACCTTCGCAGGCATCTGGTTATTTTTATTGGCTGGCCAACACGCCCACCAACAGTGGGATAGTAGAAGTATTTGGCTCGAACTCCACAGGCACAAACACTACACGTATCGGTACTTTAGATCTAAATTATGAAGCCGGAACAAACCACCTTGGTTTTGTCCGGTTAGGTATGGGTCCTGATGGAACCGGGTGGATTTTAGCCGGCGATAATTCCACATTTATACTGGCTAAATTCAGGCCTGATGGACTGCTCCAGAACAGTTTACTGCCGGCAGCGGACCGGCTGACAATTGTAGATCCGGATGTAACCCTGAATGGAGCAACTGCAACTTCTTTCATAAATGGTGATATCTGTGTGGGAGGTGATGGAAGCCTGCTTACACTGGCTAATGATGGTTTTGGCGTCACGCAGATTTTCGTAGGCGTTCCTAATGGCACATCTACAACCCTGACTAAAAAATTTGATGTCCTGAAACAGGATTCATCCCCTTTCAACGGGAATGTCAACGGTGTGGCTTTCGATGCGCTGGGCTCTTTATATGTTTCGGCTTTCACCGGTCTTTTCTATATTGATAAAAATACCATCAACGGACCTGCCGGTACCATCGCTATTTCCCAGGTATGGGTTGGCACTGGCTTAACAGATCTT
>DASYLC010000348.1:0-7307 GCA_036009775.1 Chitinophagaceae bacterium | reverse complement strand
GTAAATCGTGTCTTTTTCATGTTGAAAGTTTAAAATTAATAGATTTCTCTAATTTTAAACCGTCCGAATTTTAGGGACACTTACAATAAACTAGGTCGAACAAGGACAAAAAAACTCCGCACTTCTTTCAAAGTGCGGAGTAAATGCTCAAAATTTACTTAGGATATCCATGTTTGAACTTGCGAAATAACTTTCCATTTACCTTTACATTTCTCAAGAACAAATAATATCCCCATACCATCCTCACCACTCGAAATGCGATTAAACTCAACAATTGCCCTTTTCCCAATTATTATGACATTTGAAAGGGTTACCTTTTCTATCATGCCATAATTGATAATGATTGGCTTTTTTACGAATTGAATTTTGATGCTTTTAACATGAAAATGAGGAATGCGTTTTTCGTGTAAAATAGATTTGTTCTTTTCTGCCTCACGAAATGTTCTTATCCATGACGTATCCATAGATTCAACATCAACAAGAAGTGGAGGCACAGGATCATGAAACCTATCAGCAATTTGATTGAAATCTGTTTGATAGATGTAATGATTTACTGTTGTATCAATGACTGTTAAGTTTTCATGCTTGGCTTTATAGTAATTTTCTATTACTGCTACATAAATTCCTCGAATTGTAACTGAATCTTGTTGTGCTACAAGAGGCTTAAAGAACAACAGCCCAAAACTTATCAATAAAAAATATTTAATTGTCATATAAGAGCAGTTTATTGTTTAGTCGGGTGGATTATAGCAGCCACTGGGGTTTTTTTTCAAGCCCAAAGCCATTGGATCGCCTTCTTGTTCGTGACCGATAGCACTATTCATTGAATCTAGTCGTAGGGCTGTTAATGCATATTGAAATCCCTGAGTTATTGAATCGTGACTGACGGCCCCGGATGCGGGGGATGTCGGATAATTAGGCCAATAATGTTTCCAGACATCCGTTTTCACAAGACCACCCCATGACAGAAACCAATAGTACCTCTTATTGGTAAGTCTACTTTGATCAATTTTTTCCAAAACAGCAGCAAAATGAGAAATCATTTTATTTGCCATGAAATTATGATCAAATTGAGGGTTTCCAGACGACCATGCCGTTACGCCATTCCTTGTGTGCAGAGCTTTTAACGTATCTATGTAATGGTTGAATAGCGTATCAAGGCTCAATGAATTAATTTGAGAAGCTGAAAAATTATACAGGTATGTGTGGAAAATAAGTTTCAGGTACGCATGGGTTATCTCGTGTATAATGGTCCTTGTCATAGACAACTCAGTTGCTTTGGCCAGATAAGTAGGATTTATTCTGATTGTATCCAATAATTCTCCTGTTGATGAATTGTAATACCCTGTCGTTGTCTGCCCATTGACTGAAGTATCAGGGGTAGGAGTAGCCACAACAAATTTTAATTTGAGTTTTCGAATTGGCGCATAACAAAAATCGATATAATCACACATTGTAGTAGGTGTTAGAAGATTTGTACGTGAGTGCACATTTTTTCCTGATGTATTACGTAAGGTACCTAAAATCCTACTAGTGGAATCGGTAGAGGAAGCAATTCTATTATCCAATAAAAAAAATGATGTGTGCCCATATATCTCCCTTTCAAATCGAGCAAATACATGAAACATATCTTTTGCGCTCCATTGATCTGCCGATGTAGTGTCAAATCCAGCCAACTTGTATTCCCAATCATTTACGAGCCGCATCAGAGTATCTTCAGGTGTGGTCCTTACTATCAATGTAGCTCTTACCACAGAATCTAGAGCAAAAGGAATATAAGTGTAATTCATTAAACTATCACTTGTTGTGCGCCTTTGGAATGTTTCCGAAGAAGACGCAATCATAGATTTATTCCATACTGGAAATCCAATTTTCTTTGATAGACCATCCACAAATTTCGCTGCATCATTTTGCCTTTTGATCTTCTCCGCAATTGCTTTTACCAGGGGGTCAGTGTTTGCTGGAACTTTAAAGAAACGCTCAGAATTATTAACAAAAATCCCCAGCTTCTTATCCCTGTTATAGTCAATCTTCCTGCACGCATGAAAAACAAGAAAAGCCACTATCCCCGCCATCGCAACAAGGTAGGCCCTCCATCTTAGATGTTGGTTCAGTTTAAACATGAGAAAATATTTTGTGCCCACTCCCTTCTTTTTTAGAAAGCAGACGGTTTAAAAATCAGTAGTACAATTTACCAGTCTGGGTGAATGAAGAAAGAAATCAGCCTTCAATGGGAACTCAGGATTGCAAATATTTTTCTTTTCTAATTGTAAAACAACCGTAGTACTACGGGTATTTTACTAATTCTTTAAAATGCACCCCGCATCAAATACGCCGCCTCCATCACTTTCTCCATCTTCTCAAAAAAATAAATTGTGTGTTCATCCATTTTTTCATTCGGCGCCTGGCGCAGCATATCCTTTACATCTTCCAGATGGAAACTCTCAAAAAGTTGTGTCAGCACAAGCTCCGGCTCTATCCTTTCTTTCTCATTTAGCAATTCAATGAGTGATTTAGAAGTAGTAAAAGGCATATGAACGCTTTATAATCCGGCCTATTTTTCGCCCTGAAAAGTAGGAAGAGTGTAGTACTCATCCGGGCGAAAAATCCAGCGCCTCATGTTCTCCGCATAGCGTGCAGCAACAACCTGGCATTAAAGTCTGAGTGATTTGATCGTTGACGGCACAAACGGCGAAGCTTCGTTTGTGCCTTGACTTTTTTGCTTACTTTTTGTATCAAAAAAGAAAGGCAAGGGTAAGGGAAGAAAGGCAAATCCCTTCCTTCGTCAGGACAGGCTCAAGTTTCGGGATGACAAAGAAACAAAGCATTTAAGTTTTCGATTTCTACAAATTATGTCACGATTTTTGCATCCATGCACCAAACCCAACCCATGACGCACCGTAATAAAATGGTCATCCTGTCCGGCGTAATCCTCGCCATGCTGCTCTCCTCGCTCGATCAGACCATCGTGTCTACGGCCATGCCCACTATCGTACAGGAATTAAAGGGACTGGAACACCTGAGCTGGGTGTTCACGGCCTATATGCTCGGGTCTACGGTCACCGTGCCGATCTATGGCAAACTCTCCGATATGTTTGGCCGGCGCAAACTCTACCTGATCGGTATCGTCATCTTCCTGGCCGCTTCGGTGCTTTGCGGGCTGGCACAGACCATGGAGCAACTGATCATTTTCCGGGGTTTACAGGGTATCGGCGGCGGGGCCATGATGGTGAATTCTTTTGCCATAATCGGGGATGTATTTTCCCCGGCGGAAAGAGGGAAATACCAGGGATTGATGGGCGCCGTATTCGGGCTCAGTAGCGTGGCGGGGCCTCTGCTTGGCGGCTGGATCACGGATCATGCCAACTGGAGATGGGTGTTCTATGTCAATATACCACTGGGGATCATCGCCATTATCGTGTTGGGTTACGCATTACCGAAGATCAAACCACATATGCTTAATAAAAAGATCGACTGGTGGGGCGGGCTGTTTATTTTATTAACGCTGGTGCCGTTGCTCTTGTCACTGGTATGGGGCGGCTCGGTCTATGAGTGGGGTTCCTGGCAAATACTCGGTGGCTTGATACTGGGGTTTATATCGCTGTTCATTTTTATCCGTATCGAAAAAACAGCGGTCAACCCGATCCTCTCGCTGGATCTTTTTCGCAATAAGGTATTCGTGGTATCGTTGATCGCCATGTTCCTGACAGCAATGGGTATGTTCGGCGCTATCTTATATGTTCCGATCTTTTCACAGGGTGTTATCGGTGGTTCGGCCACGCATGCGGGACTGATCCTGACACCGATGATGATCTCGCTGATCGTTGCTTCGGTGGTGAGCGGACAAATAGTTTCCCGCACGGGAAAATATAAAGTGCTGGCGTTAACGGGTACGGCCATTACTACCGCTGCCCTGTTATTTTTTTCGACGGTGAATGCGAATACCAGCAATTTCGAACTGATCCTCCGGATGGCGATACTGGGTATCGGGCTGGGTTCTACCATGCCCATCTTTACCCTCGCCGTGCAAAGTGCGTTTGGTAAGGAAAGAATGGGAGAAGTCACGGCCGGTACACAGCTGTTCCGGAGTGTAGGCGGCACCGTTGGTACGGCTGTACTGGGAGGTATCATGAATACACAGCTGAGCAACCAGATGGATAAACTGCAGGACAATGCTTTTGTGGCGCAGGTGCAACATATGAACCTGGAAGGACCGGGCGGACATTTTAGCGGGAGTCTTATTCAAACGGTACTGAACCCTGCGGCTCAACACCAGATACGGGAGGTGATCGATAAAATACCCGGTGCGCAGCATGATGCTGCTATCGCGGGTTTCAACGGATTTATTGTTTCGGCGAAATCGGCGTTCAGTCATTCGGTGGATGCGGTGTTCATCGTTGCGGCGATATTGATGGGGATCGCATTGATTGTTGTTTTCTTTTTGCCGGAGATACCGTTGCGGAAATCTGATAAGCCGGCTTCGCAGCAGGCGGGGGAATTGCTGGAGGAGGAATTGGGGCAGAGTGATGAAGAGAGTCAACCAGGGAAGTAATGAAAGCTTCCCCAAACCCTTCACAAGGAGGGCTTGAGGCCGTTCATTGTGTAAGTTTACTATTAATTGCTATTGCGTAACTTTTTTCCGCAAAAAAAGCGAAGACACAAAACCATTTGTCTTGTACAGGGAGGCTTTTCTCGTTGTCTTACTTTTTTTGTCTTGACAGGTAACTATATACGTGTTAGACCAGCAGAAAAACGCTGACAACTTAGCATGAATGAGATAATAAAACTAATTACTCTTTCCAACTTTCGCCTTTTCTGTGTAGTAGATCCCTTTTATTTTTACGTATCATTTTAACCAGAAGAAAAATAAAGTATAAAAAAGAAATACTGCCTATAATAATTAGGTCAACGCGTGTAAGTTCTACTTTGCCATATGCTATTAAGTCAAATAGTACAAAGAAGGTAATAATATAAGAGAAGACAGCATAGGTACCACTCAAAAAATAATAGACTTTCTTTATCATTTCTTTTTTGCTGATTTCATTCGGGGCTTCGGATTCCCTTTTACAGATGCAGCCATAATATTGTGAAAGGTATTTGATGCCTCTTTAGCTGACTTCTTTTTAACTGCTTTTGCCATAGTGCGAATTTACCCAAATTTGTTACGTTTGTGAAAAGGATTGACCTTAGTGCAACGCCGTTGCTGCTTGCTATGCGAAGAACAAGAGGCGCTGCATTTTTGGTCCGGAGAGGTCGATAACGCCCCATCGATTGTTTGACCGAAAAATAGGCGCAGAGAAAGCCTGTTTTTGATACTGCGTAAGTCGTTTACGATACGCAACTACAGACAAAATCAAACTCGTTATACGGTAAACGACCCAAGAACCCTCCCGTCATTGCGAGCAGCGCGAAGCAAGAGGAGGCCGCCTTTTACCCTCCGAAGGAGGGTTCGCTTTATTTTCAAGCAGGCGAATAAAACCCCTCATTCCTCGGGGTGACAAAGTCGCAATGCTTCAATCAATCCTTCACTCCATTCAGGATGACAAACGTGCCCTGGAATCATCCTTTGCCCCTTCGATTCCTCAGGGCAGTCTGAGCTCAGGATGACAGTCGTGTCTTGAAATCCAGATCATTCTTCTTCAACGTATCCTTTGCCAATTCATACCCCGCATCAGCATGCCGTATCACACCCATCCCCGGATCATTTCTCAAAACTCTTTTCAACCGTTGCTCCGCATCATCTGTCCCGTCGGCAACGATCACCATGCCCGCATGTATACTATACCCCATCCCCACTCCACCGCCATGATGCAAGGAGACCCAGGAAGCACCGCCGGCTGTATTGACCAATGCATTCAGGATCGGCCAGTCGGCCACGGCATCGCTCCCATCCATCATCGATTCGGTCTCGCGGTTGGGTGAAGCAACAGAACCGGTATCGAGATGATCACGACCGATAACGATCGGGGCTTTTACTTTCCCGGTGCGGACGAGTTCATTGAATGCCAGGCCTGCTTTTTCTCTTTCACCCTGTCCCAACCAGCAGATACGTGCCGGCAATCCCTGGAAAGCGATCTTTTCTTTCGCCATCTTCATCCAACGGATCATGCCTTTATTGTCGGGGAACATATTCATGATGAGTTCATCGGTAACGGCAATATCATTGGCATCACCGCTCAATGCTGCCCAGCGGAAGGGTCCTTTGCCTTCGCAGAAGAGAGGACGGATGTAGGCGGGGACGAATCCGGGGAACGCAAATTCGTGAGACGTGAGTGGTGAGTCGGGGGTCGTGCGCATGCGCATCTCGTGCTCTTTGGCGCGGGCGCGGATATTATTGCCGTAATCAAATACAATAGATCCCATATCCTGGAGATCGGACATGAGGGAGACATGATAATACATGCTTTCATAACTGCGTTCGAGGTATTCGGTTGGGTTCTTTACCCTTAAAATATTCGCCTGTTCATTGTTCAGGGTATTGGGAATATAACCATAGAGCGGGTCATGTGCCGAGGTTTGATCGGTAACCGTATCGGGTACCACTTCTCTTTTGATCAGCCTTTCGAGCAATTCAACGGCATTGCAAAGCACACCGATACTTTTGGCAATACCGCCCTTCTTGTATTTCAACGCGGCATTGATCGCATCGTCGATCTTCGTGTATTTTTCATCGAGGTACTTTGTTTCGATACGTTTGTCGATCCGCCATTCTTCTACTTCGGCGATCAATGCAACGCCTTCATTCATGGTGATGGCAAGGGGCTGAGCTCCGCCCATACCTCCAAGACCGGCCGTTACATTCAGTGTTCCTTTTAACGTGCCATCATAGGCTGCGGTTTCTATGATCTCGTCATCGTTTGCATCGTATTTCTTAACCGTTGGTTTTTGGGAATAATGTTTGGCAGCGACGGCAGCATAGGTTTCGTAAGTGCCCTGTACAATCCCCTGCGAGCCGATATAGATCCAGGAGCCGGCGGTCATCTGGCCGTACATCATCAATCCTTTTTTTTCGAGCTCGTCGAAATGAGCCCAGTTGGCCCAGTTGGGAACAAGCTGCGAATTGCTGATTAACACTCTGGGTGCATCCTTATGTGTCTTTAAAATACCGACGGGCTTACCGGACTGGATGAGTAAGGATTCATCGTTCTCCAATATTTTGAGTGAAGCGATGATATTATCGAGTGCTTCGAAATTGCGGGCGGCTTTGCCACGGCCACCGTAAACGATGAGGTCATCGGGGCGTTCGGCTACTTCGGGGTCGAGATTATTGAGTAACATCCGGAGTGCGGCTTCCTGTATCCAGCCTT
>DASYLC010000347.1:0-7085 GCA_036009775.1 Chitinophagaceae bacterium | reverse complement strand
CATTCCCCACTTCGAAAACTCTGTCAGCCCACCCCCGAACCGGTTAATGCTGACAGGAACCTTTAAAAAAATAGCTAAGTATGTCGCAAACTGTTTTTGAAAAGTTACAACTGGCAGACGAAAAGAATCTTTTAATCCAGGGTTTGCCTTCATCTATCGAGAAACAATTCAACAAACTGTCCTTCGCCAAAAACATGACTCCGCTGCTGAAAAGCCGGAAGATCGATTTTGCGTTGGTATTCGCGGTTAGCGAAAATCAGTTGAACGGGATCTTAAAGGATGTAATGCCTTCCCTGAAAGACGGGTCGAAATTCTGGGTCGCCTATCCCAAAACCACCTCCAAAATTGTTACCGATCTTAACCGCGACCGCAGCTGGAACAGGCTTACCAACGATGGCTATGAAAGCATCGAAAGGGTTGAACTGGACCATGTCTGGAGTGCGATGCGTTTTGTAAAAGGTGATGAGAACGTGAGAGATGGTGAAGTAGCACTTTCCCGTAAAAGGGAAATGGCTGCCATGGCAGAGTAAAAAAGCCGGTTATTGCCCAAATGTATTTAGGTTCGCTGAAAGGCGGACCTTTTTTTATGCTGGATATGGGGGTATTTTGGAATTGCCGATTGGGAAATTGGAAGATTTATAGTCTCAATCCAGCATTCATACAAACATTCAAAGTCGATTGTCACCTGAGGTAACGAAGGGTCTACATTTCCCAATCCAAAATTCTCGCTTCCAATTCCCAATTTTAAAATCTTAAATTCCATGTCTTTTCTCAACGTCGAAATAAAAGCCCGCTGCGCCGACCCTGCTTTCGTGCGCAATTGGCTTCTCTCCAGCAATGCTGAATTCAAAGGCACTGATCACCAGACCGATACTTACTTTACTGTATCCCGCGGGAGATTAAAACTCCGGGAAGGAAATATTGAGAACAACCTTATTTACTATGAACGAAACAACCAGGCAGGACCGAAGCAATCACATTTTAACCTCGTGAAGATAGAAGATGCTAAGGGGTTGAAAGAAATATTGACTCAATCAAATGGGATCAAAGTGGTGGTGGAAAAGAAAAGAGAGATCTATTATATCAATAATGTGAAGTTCCATATTGATGAAGTGCCTGGTCTTGGTTCTTTCGTGGAAATAGAAGCAGGGAATATGATCGCCCATCTTTCACAGGAACAATTAAAAGCGCAATGCGATCATTATATAAGTGAATTCAGGATCGGGGAGGAAGAACTTGTCAGTGTGTCCTATAGTGATATGCTGATGGAAAGAGTAAAATAAAAATTGTAAATTTAAGTATGAATACAGAGCTGAGAGAACCGGTGGCTATATATGGCAAGAATAAGTTTACTGAAGAGGAATATCTCCGGATAGAGAGACTTTCGCCCGAAAGAAATGAGTTTTATAAAGGAGAAATCTTCTGTATGCCTGGTCATGGTGAACTGCTCGCTATGTCCGGAGCGGGCAGAAATCATAACGAGATCTTTACAAACATGTTTGGTGAATTTGTGCAACAGTTAAAAGGCAGGACATGTCGCCCCTATGGACCAGACCTGAGGATGCATATTCCAGAGAATACGCTTTATACTTACCCCGATATATCGATTTATTGCAAAAGCCCGGTGGATGGCCCTGAGGATGATATTGCCATTAATCCAACTGTAATCATAGAGATACTTTCACCCTCCACCCGCAATTATGACCTGGGTGGAAAATTTGATCTCTACAGGGATATTCCCACATTAAGAGAGTATGTACTGGTAGATACAGAAACGATGAAAATTAGTGTTTTTCGTTTGAATGCTTCCGTTCATTGGGAATTGGAAGAATATAAGTCAGCGAAAGATATATTGCAGGTTCGATCCGTCGATGTAAAAATTCCTGTCGCGGTAATTTATGAAGAAGTAAAGTTTTAGCTAGCGGAGGATAACAGCACCCATTTTTTTGGTCAGCTCCATTTCCATCTTCTTCAGGTGATCATGTGTCTGGTGCAACATATTGTATTCTTCAGGAGTATGTTGTTTTTCGAGGTCCTGGTGGTTTTCCAGCAACATTCGTTTGACCTTTCGGAGTTTGAGGTAATTAATGGCAGATTCCACTGCGTCATTCGTCTTATCCTCAGTCATTTTTAGAAAGCTCATCAGTCTTTCCTCGTTGTCAGGTGCCAGGGTCTTTATAAAATCCTCGTAGTTCTGTTCGAACAGTTTTTTCTGGTATCCTTCGGACTGGCTGAACTCCTTTTTCCAGTGCTCACTTTCCTCGTACGGGAAATTCAATAAGGAAACGGCAAGGGTGCTGAGCTTTGTATCGGGGTGATAGATAAAATAATTCCGGGTGGCTGTCTGCGGATCGCTTTTCAGTAGTTCTTTGAATACAGCGATCAGTTTGATGACATCGGTATTGTCCAGCAGGCTTTCATCCATCATCTCTTCGAAAATATATTCCGCCACCAGTTTGGAGTCGTCATATTTCCGGATACCATACTCGAGTAATATCCTCGCTACCTCCCGTTCCTGGAGATCGTCTTTGAACAAGAGATTGAAAGTGGCATCATCATAGCCGGTCGCTTCACCTTTCAGGGCATTCTCTTCTGTCCGCGCCGCCTCTTCAAAAGGTTGTTTTCTTTCCTGTGTTGCGATCCGGTCACGTATGAATTTATTTACCAGTGCATGCATCCCGCTTTCCTCGATCTTCAGTATCTCGGAAGTTTGCTTGATATAGTCCTGTTGCTTTGTAAAATCTTCTACTTTATTGATCTTGGAAATGGTCTCGGCCGCCCTGTTCACCACTTCTGATTTTTTCACCGGGTCGCCACCTGCATCCTTCAACGCCACTTCGAGCTGGAAAAGGATAACGTCTTTCTTGTTTTGCTGTATAAAATCCCGGAAAGCGGATGCCCCCACTTTATTTACGTAGCTGTCGGGGTCCTCTTTGTCGGGGATCAGTACCAGTTTTACATTCAGCCCTTCTTCAAGGGCCAGATCCAGCCCTCTTAACGCTGCTTTTACACCGGCCGTATCGCCATCATAAATAATGGTGAGGTTATTCGTGTATTTTCTAACCAGTCTCAACTGGTCGGGGGTGAGCGATGTGCCACCGGAAGCCACCACATTCTCGATACCCGCCTGGTGCAGCGATACCACATCGGTATAACCTTCCACCAGCAAACATTCATCGGCTTTATCAATGGATTGTCGCGCCTGGTAAGAGCCGTAAAGTATCTTACTCTTTATATAGATCTCATTCTCCGGTGTATTAATGTACTTGGGAGCCTTGTCATTACTTTTTAAGATCCTGGCGCCAAAGCCAAGCACTTTACCACTATGGTTGTGTACAGGAAAGATGATGCGGCCCCGGTAATTATCCGTCAGCTGGTCATTGCGGTTGGCGACCAAACCCGATCTGATAAGCAATTCCGAAGAGTATTGTTTGGCCAGCGCTTCTTTAGTAAAGGCATCCCGTTGTTCGGGTGAATAACCTAACTGAAATTTTTTGATGATATCTTCCCGGAAACCTCTTTCTTTCAGGTAGCTTAAACCGATATCCTGTCCCTCTTCTGTTTCCAGTAATGATCTGGAAAAAAACTGTTGCGCAAAAGTATTGATGATGTACAGGCTTTCCGCCACCTGCATTTGCTGCCGTTGTTCATCATTCTGAAACGTTTCTTCGATCTCGATCCCGTATTTATTAGCCAGCCATTTCAGCGCCTCCACATAACTGTACTTCTCATGCTCCATGATAAAGCTGATCGTATTACCTGCTTTGCCGCAACCAAAACATTTATAGAGTTCTTTGGCAGGGGAAACCGTGAAAGAGGGCGTTTTTTCATTATGAAAAGGACAGAGTCCGAGGTAATTGGAGCCTCTTTTTTTCAGCTTGACAAACCCGCCGATAACGTCAATGATATCAAGCCGGCCGAGGATCTGTTGTATGGTAGTTTGGGAGATCACTGTTCACTTTTCCGGGACTGCGAATATAGGTTATCCGCTCTCATTCAGGAAGCCAAAAATCAACCGGGCATGGACAGTATTCTTTTGAAAATGGCGCTGGTGGAGGCTGTTGGGTTCTTATTGAAACTGACCAACCCGTGACAGGGCCTGAAGCCAACCGTGGCATTTATTGCCCACCCCGCCCGCCTGTGAATTTCTTTTTATAAATACCGAATCCAAATATTTGTTTTTTCCAAAAACATTTTTACCTTACTTGGGAGCATTTGAAACCCACCCTTATTATCCAACACCCCAGGAAAGAAGCAAGCTCTTTATTCTTTAACCTTGTCTGTCCTCCCCGTTCTCGCCCACGCGAAGGCAGGAAGCAGGCGCTAAATTTTAAATGCCATGGTTCAGGTAGACATCTCACAGCTCTCCTCGGAGTGCAACGCCTGGAGAGAGAAACTTCGGAATTATCGTGAAGAACTCTCCAGTGACGAAGCCCGACTCCGCCAGGTAGCAGGCCAGCCTCTCTCCAAAGAACAGTTAACCGACGTAGAACATCTCCACAACCAGTTTCACATCCAACTCATCAACATTCACGACCTCAAGCAATCGATCAAAGCGCATGACCGCAAAATGAACTTTGAAAAGATCGCCTTTAACGGTTCTGTCAACGAAGACAGTTTCGGACGTCATGAAGGTTTGTTTGAAGAGTACCAGTCGCTGGAACAAACACTCAGCGAACTGCGGAATGAGTTCAATGCTTTTCTTGACCGAACGAAATAGTTCAATTGGCAATTTTACAATAAGCAATAGTCAAACAATTGACTATGACACTTCGTCTCTGTGATTTGCCAATTGCCAATTGCCAATTGCATATTGCTCATTGCGTATTGTCTTTACCCATTAGATTCAAAAAGACAAAATATTTCTTCATTCATAAAAGAAATGCTATGCCTGAATTTGATACCTCACACGTAAAAAATATTGTCTTGCTGGGCCATGCCGGCTCAGGTAAGACAACTCTGGCGGAATGCATGCTCTTCGAGGCCGGGATCATCAACCGCCGCGGGACCATCGCCGAAAGGAACACAACAGGAGATTACCACGAACTGGAACAGGAACGTGGTAATTCTATTTTTAGCAAGCTCCTTCACACCAAATGGCGGGGTTTTAAGATCAATATCATCGATACCCCGGGCTATGATGATTTTGTGGGAGAGGTTATTTCTGCCCTTCGTGTAGCCGATACGGGAGTGATGTTGCTCAATTCGGTGATGGGAGTGGAAGTGGGCACCGATATCATCTGGGACTATACGGAGCGATTCAAAACCCCGATGATCTTTGCCGTGACCAAACTGGATGATGATAATGCCGATTTTGACAAGACTGTAAGAGAGGCCAAAGCGCATTTCGGTTCTAAAGTGGTGGTGGTACAGTATCCCCGCCAGGTAGGGGCCGGTTTCCACGAGATCATCGATGTGTTGCGGATGACCATGTATAAATTCAAGGACGCGGGAGGTAAACCCGAAAAATTACCGATACCCGATGAAGAAAAGGCTAAGGCAGAAGAACTGCATAAAGAACTCATTGAAGCAATTGCCAGCAACGATGAGTCATTGATGGAAATATATTTTGAAAAAGGAGAGTTGATGGAGGATGAAATGAAAATGGGGATGAAGAAAGCCATGATCGCCCATGATCTCTTCCCGCTTTTCTGTTTATCCGCGGAACGAAATATGGGAAGCGGCAGGCTGATGGGCTTTATCGATAATGTTTGCCCCAGTGCCAATGAGATGCCGCCACAGAAAACAAAGAGCGGGGGAGAACTGCAATGCGAGGCGGCCGGGCCGGCCTGTATCTTTATTTACAAAACGATCTCAGAGTCGCATGTGGGAGAAATGTCCTTCTTCAAGGTCTATTCCGGTACGGTGAAGATCGGGATGGAACTGGAGAACGAAGGTACAGGTGTTACGGAAAAGATCAACCAGTTATTCTTAGTGGAAGGAAATAAAAGAACGCCCGCGCATGAACTGGTGGCCGGTGATATTGGTGCCACGCTGAAATTAAAAAACACACATGTTAATAATACACTGCATGCAAAAGGGAAGAACTTCGAACTGCCGCCAATAGAATTCCCGGCACATAATATGACAGTAGCGATCGAGCTGCTGAAAAAAGGGGAGGAGGAAAAATTATCACAGGCATTACACCAGTTGAGAGAAGAGGATCCTACGTTGCTGGTAGAAGTTTCTCCCGAATTAAAACAGACATTGATCCATTGCCAGGGCGATATGCACCTTGCTGTAGCCAAATGGAAAATAGAGAAGCAGCATAAACTGGAAGTGAAGTTCGTTAAGCCAAAGATCGCTTACCGCGAAACCATCCGGAAAATGGCTGATGCCAGTTACCGTCATAAAAAACAAAGCGGTGGCTCCGGTCAGTTCGGTGAAGTATATATGCGGATAGAACCCTGGTATGAGGGAATGCCGGAGCCCATGGACCTGAATATAAGAGGTCGTGATACCCATGAACTGGACTGGGGGGGCAAACTGGTATTCTATAATTGTATAGTAGGTGGTGCTATAGAAGCAAGGTTCCTGCCTTCTGTATTAAAAGGAGTGATGGAGAAAATGCACAATGGCCCGCTCACCGGTTCGTATGCAAGAGATATCCGGGTATGTGTATATGATGGTAAGATGCACCCGGTCGACAGCAACGATATTTCCTTTAAGATCGCGGGATTGCAGGCTTTCCGCCAGGCATTTCAGCAGGCCGATCCGCAGATACTGGAACCGATCTATCATGTGGAAGTGCTTTGTCCCGATGACCTGACCGGCGCTGTGATGGGTGACCTGCAAAGCCGGCGTGCTATCGTGGAAGGTATCGACAGTGACGGGCATTTTCAGAAAGTGATCGCTAAAGTTCCGCTCGCGGAAATGGATGGATACTGCTCATCACTTCGTTCCATTACACAAGGTCGTGCGAAATTCAAAATGAGTTTCCAGGCTTATGAGCCGGTGCCGTTTGACCTGCAGCGGAAACTGATCGATGATTACAGTAAGACCGCGAAAGAGGAATTTGCTTAAAGTCACAAACCAACTGCGTATAAAGGCTGCTGAGAGGCGGCCTTTTTCTTATTTTGGAATTG
>DASYLC010000346.1:0-37744 GCA_036009775.1 Chitinophagaceae bacterium | reverse complement strand
TAAAAATTATTTTTGTGGTCAATAGGTCCATAGCCTGTTTATCAACATGGGATCTTTAAACGCAAGTCCTTCCGTCTTCTCCCCTTCCATATTGATATCTCCCACCTGTATCTGGAGACCTGTTACTTTTCCTTCCTTCTTTTTAAAAGTGGCTGTTCCATTATAGGCCACGATCTCGAACACATCCGGTGTACCGGTAGGTTTGAATTCCGTGGTTCCCATCGCGGAGCCTGCCATTAAAAGCCCGTTCTCGATCGTTATGGTTATTTCCGTTACGGGACTTCCATCCGGGAATTTGTATTTGCCGGTATATTGTTTCAAGGAATCAGTCTGCGCCTGAATGGTATAAAATCCGGCCAGCAAAACGATGGAAAGAAAAAGTTTTTTCATGTTGTGTAGTTTTGAGTAATCTATAAGATTCACACAGAGCGCAAAAAGCAAATGTTCATATACCTCTTCGAACCCCGCGACCTCAGCGTGCTATTTTTTTAAATGCTGCCGGAAATTACAGCAAAAAAGTTACAGGACTTATTAATTTATCACATCTTTTCATAGATCACCGCCGCGCCCTGTCCAACTCCCACGCACATCGTGGCCAGGCCATATTTGGCTTCGCTTCTTTTCATTTCATACAGCAGGGTAGCAGAGATACGGACACCGCTGCATCCCAGGGGGTGACCGATCGCTATTGAACCGCCATTCACATTTACCTTATTGATATCCAGTCCAAGATCCCTTATGCAGGCAATAGATTGCGAAGCAAAGGCCTCGTTCAATTCAACCAGGTCAAGATCATTCACTGTAAGTCCCGCTCTTTGTAATGCTTTGGTTGTCGTCGGCACCGGCCCGATCCCCATTATGGATGGATCCACACCGGCCACGGCCATCGATACTATTTTAGCCAGTGGGGTAAGACCGTATTTTTTTACAGCGGCTTCACTGGCTAATAGCATGGCGGCCGCGCCATCATTGATACCGGAAGAGTTTCCCGCGGTCACCGTTCCGTCTTTGGCAAAAGCCGGTTTCAAACCCGCTAATTTTTCCAATGATGTTTGCCGCGGATGTTCATCACTTGCAAAAAGAAGTGTTTCTTCTTTTGATCCCGGAACAGGAACGGGAACGGGAATGATCTCATCGTTCCATTTTCCGGCGGCCAATGCTTCGAAATATTTCTGCTGCGATGCCATGGCAAATGTATCCTGCTCCAGTCTCGATATATTCCATTGCTTCGCCACATTTTCTGCAGTTTCTCCCATGCTGTAGGGATGATACAGTTCCGCTAGTTTTTTATTCGTAAAACGCCAGCCGATCGTGGTATCATATATCTCCGCGTTACGTTGAAAACCGGACACAGCTTTTGCCATCACAAAGGGAGCTCTTGTCATACTCTCTACGCCACAGGCAATGATCAGTTCGGCATCTCCGCACATCACCTGTCTTGCCGCATCCATGATCGCCTGCAAGCCAGAAGCGCATAAACGGTTGACCGTATTGCCGGCAACGGTGACCGGTAATCCCGCGAGCAACGCCGCCATCCTGGCCACATCACGGTTATCCTCCCCCGCCTGGTTAGCATCCCCGGCGATCACGTCTTCAATAGCATTGATATCTATTGATGCATTTCGTTGAAGCAACATTTTAATAGTATGAGCGAGCAGGTCATCGGGACGGACGCTGGCCAGTGAACCACCATATTTTCCAATAGGTGTACGGACAGCATCGATAATATAAACTGTGTTCATAAAAAGATTATTTGCAAAAGTATGAAGTAAATTGTTGCCGGGTTTTCAGCTGGCAGTACAACACCGGTCAGTTTTACAGTATAACCTATTAAAACTCCCGCAATCACCGAAGATCGAATAGTGTCTCAGTTTGAAATGCACGCACGGATTTTACGGATACGACGGGTGAACACGGATTCACATGCTGTAAACAGCATATAAAGGATCAGTTGTCAGCTAAATACGCGTTCGACCTGGATTTAGCGTACCTAAATCAATCCGTGTTTATCCTTCCGGTCCGTGTCATCCGTGTTCCTGTATTTCTTGCAATTTCAAACTGAGACACTACCGAAGATCGGGTCTCCCCGTTAAAACGATCTACTTAAAGTATCTTTGCCCCATGGCAAAAACAACGACCAGGAATATTCGGCACCTGGGACTGGCGGATATCGAAGCATATTTTGAGAACCTGGGTGAACCGAAATTCAGGGCCAAACAGGTCTATGAATGGTTATGGCTCAAGCCCGTACAACGTTTCGAGGATATGACAAATATCTCGAAAGACCTGCGGCAAAAACTGGCCACGGAATTTGTATTGCCGGGGCTTACCGTCGATACCATCCAGCATTCGGAAGATGGTACTATCAAGACCCGTTTTAAAACACATGACGGGCATTTCATTGAAGGGGTACTCATTCCTACCACTTCCCGTTTTACCGCCTGCGTATCCTCGCAGATCGGTTGTTCGTTGAGCTGTAAGTTCTGTGCCACCGGTTATATCGACCGCAAACGGAACCTGGAGTTCGATGAGATCTATGACCAGGTCGCCATCATCAACCAGCAATGTGAAAAAGAGAATGACAAGAAACTCAGCAATATCGTTTTTATGGGTATGGGTGAACCCCTGCTGAATTATAAAAATGTTCTGAAAGCAATTGAAAAGATCACTTCTCCCCATGGCATGGCGATGAGCCCGCGACGCATTACGGTGTCGACAGCAGGTGTGGTTAAAGGCATTCGTCAACTGGGTGATGATAAAGTAAAATTCAAACTGGCCTTATCGCTGCATGCGGCCAATGACCAGAAACGTCATGAGATCATGCCGATCAATGATACCAACAATATCCAGTCACTGGTAGATGCCCTGAACTATTTCTACAAACAAACCGGCAACGAGATCACTTTTGAATATATCCTGTTCAATAATTTTAACGACTCATTGAAAGATGCGGACGAACTGATCAAGATCTACCGGCAGGTTCCGGCTGATCTCGTCAATATCATTGAATACAACCCGATCGATTTTGCCAAATTTGAAAAACCCCAGGAAGAAAAAGTGCGGGCCTTTATGGAATACCTCGGCAAACACAGGGTGAATTCAAGATTGAGAAGAAGCAGGGGGAAGGATATTGATGCGGCTTGCGGGCAGTTGGCGAATAAAGACGGGTAGAGAATTTTGGAATTGCCGATTGGGAAATTTTGGAATTGAATGACTCAATGAATCGTTGTCATCCCAAGGAACGAGGGATCTGCATTAGTTGCTCCGCAATTTGTTCAACGCCTCCACTTTATTTTGCACGTGCAATTTCTGGTAGATATGTTTGATATGCTGCTTTACGGTCTCGTGGCTGATGAATAATTTCTCCCCGATCTCTTTATAGATCAATCCCTGCGATAACTGCTGCAGTACTTCATGCTCTCTTTCACTCAGCAGGTCGGTTACTTTTTTCTCCTGGCGTTGCTGGAAACTGGCGATCACCCGGCGGGCAATGTAGGGACTCATGGGAGAGCCTCCTTTTGTCAATCCTTCCAGGGCGGCGAGTATCTGGTCGCCCGAACTGTCTTTTAAGAGATAACCCAGTGCGCCATTCTTCAGCGCCGAGAAAATAAACTCATCGTCATCATACATACTGCAGATGATACATTGTACATTTTTGTTCCCCTGCGAAATTTCAGCGACCAGCCGGGCACCGTTCATCCCCGGTAATTTTATATCCACGATAACAATACCATTCAGCTCTCCGATATGCGGCAAAGCTTCTTCGGCGGAAGAAAACACCTTTCCCATCTGGAAATTCTCACTTTCCGTGATCAGGGTAACCAGTGCCTGCTGGTATTCCTTACTGTCTTCTATTATGGAGATCGTAGTCTTAATACCTGTAAATTAAGGCTCTAAATATAGCATAAAGCAAATGAATTTTATAAATCCCCCTGAAATTACTGTTCAACGGCCTCTTTCTACGAAAGATTTCCTACATTGGTTAAACCTTGCAGTTATGCGGTAGTCTGAACTGGGTCAATTTTTTATAACAAAGCCTTGCCGCAAGTTTACCAAATGGTACAGCGTCAAAAACTAAAATTAAAAATCACTTACAAAATGAAAAAAATAATCCTATCGGTGTTCGCACTGTCCCTGTTTGTTGCCGTAAAAGCACAGGAGATCCCTGAAAGAAAATCAGAAAAACCCGGAATGATGGAACGGAAAAGGCATCATGGTATGCACGGGATGGATATGAAAAAACTGGATCTGACAGAAGACCAGAAAGCGAAATTCAAGACACAGAATGAAAGTTTTCGCCAGAAAATGGGAGATTTAAAAAAGAATGAAAATATCACTGTAAAGGAATGGAAAACCAGGGCGGAAACTATCCGTAAAGAACACAAAACCGGTATGGACAATATTCTGACCAGCGATCAGAAATCCAAACTGGAAAAAATGAAAGCAGAAGGAAAGGCAAAGCAGGAGGTGATGAATAAACAAAGAGGCGAGAAAATGAAGGCCCAACTGGGTTTATCGGATGAGCAGACTGCTAAAATGGAATCCAGCCGGAAGCAAACAGGAGAAAGTATGAAAGCGATCCGTGAGAATAAATCACTCAGTGACGAACAAAAGAAAGAGCAGATGAAAGAATTGCATAAAAAGCAAAAAGAAAATATGAAGTCCATATTGACAGAAGAACAAATAAAGAAATTAAAAGAGAATCAGCACCACAGGCCCGGACCCGGTGGCGAAAAGAAGAAACCCGCAGTAAAAGAAACGATCTAATAATTAATCCGTTCGTTAACGAGAACTGCCCCGACCGCAAGCGTCGGGGCTTTGTTTTACCCCGTCATTGCAACCCGGAGGGAAAGCAACGGCCCGAATGCCTATCTTTGCTGCTCAATCCTGTTGTAAAACAGCAAATCTCCCATCATGAAGAAAAAAAGGACCGACAATTTCAGCAAATTCCTTCCCAAAAAAAGTAATGCCGCCGTAAAAGAGCAATTCAAACAGGAAAAACGAAAAGTCAAAAAAGAGCGGGAAGAATATTTTGATAAGAAGAGAGCCGAAACAAGAGCTCAGTCCGCTGCATCAGGCGGGCAAACCGATTCCAGGGGTAAGAAGATCCCTGCGCCTGTTGCGATCTCTCATCCCCGCCCGCAGGATCCTGGCCTGATGCCATTGAATAAATATATCTCCCATGCCGGTATCTGCGGAAGACGGGAAGCAGCCGAAATGGTAAAAAAGGAACTGGTAAAAGTGAACGGTACTGTCATTACTGAACCCGGGCATAAAGTCTCCTCAAAAGATGAAGTAAGGGTGAATGGCAAAAAGATATTCCTCGCAAAAAATCTTGTTTACATTTTACTGAATAAACCCAAGGATTATATCACTACCACCGAAGATCCGCAGGGAAGAAAGACAGTGCTGGATATTATCGGGCGTGCCACCACGGAAAGAGTGTACCCCGTGGGTCGTCTCGACAGGAATACATCCGGCGTTCTATTACTGACCAATGACGGAGAACTGGCGCAAAAATTAACACATCCCAGCAATGAGATCAGGAAGTTGTACCATGTTACTCTTGACAAGCCTTTGGAAAAAAATGATTTTGAAAGGATCCTGAAAGGCGTTGTGCTGGAAGACGGACCTGCCAGTGTGGACGTACTGGCCTACGCGGATGTAAAAGATAAAACGCAGGTCGGGGTAGAGATACACAGTGGCCGCAACCGTATCGTGCGACGCATTTTTGAAGCACTGGGCTATGATGTAAAAAATCTTGACCGGGTGATCTTCGCGGGACTTACCAAAAAAAATATTGAAAGAGGAAAATTCCGTTTCCTCTCCGAGAAGGAAGTGCGGGACCTGAAGCATTTTGGGAAAGGGAAATAGTTGGTCTGTCTTCAGCAAACGAATACACTCATCGCAGTATGAAAGTCAGAGAACTTATTGTTTTTGAAAATGATGACCTGGTCGCTTTGAATAAGCCATCGGGTCTGCTTTCCATTCCGGACCGGATGGGAAAAGATATTTCTCTGAAAGTTCTTTTGAAAGAAAAATATGGTGACATCTTCACTGTTCACCGGCTTGACAGGGACACCAGCGGACTTATCGTTTTTGCAAAAAATGAGGCATCACACAAACAGCTTTCTTCTCAATTCGAGGAGCGCCAGACCAAAAAGATCTACCAGGGACTGGTGATCGGTTCGCCCACTGAACCCAAAGGAACGATCGACGCACCTATTGCCGAGCATCCTGCACTGAACGGAACAATGATCATTCATCGCAAAGGGAAGGAATCATTGACAGATTACGAAGTGCTGGAAGATTTTGGGGTCTATTCTCACCTGCAATTCCGCATTCACACCGGCAGAACGCACCAGATCAGGGTGCACATGAAAAATATAGGTCACCCGGTCGTTTGCGACCCGGTCTATGGTGATGGCAAACCCGTGCTGGTCTCGGCACTGAAATCCAGATTCAAACTATCCAAAGACCTGGAAGAAGAAAAGCCGATACTGGGCAGACTGGCGCTTCATTCTTCA
Source organism: Chitinophagaceae bacterium (assembly GCA_036009775.1). Classification (GTDB taxonomy): domain Bacteria; phylum Bacteroidota; class Bacteroidia; order Chitinophagales; family Chitinophagaceae; genus JJ008. The sequence goes on along the minus strand of DASYLC010000346.1, from coordinate 31,217 downwards.
CTGCTTGCTTTCAGTGATATGAATGGAAAAATAATGGAACTCGAAGCGGCTTTGCCAAAAGATATGAGGGCCACCCTGCAACAACTGGCCAAAACAAAAAAGAAAAAATAATTCGCTTATTTAGTCCCGGTCAGGTTGTGGTGTATACCGTAAATAAGGTTTGATCACCTTCACGCCTTTTGAAAATTTCTTAATAGCGTCTTCGGTGGAAACAGCCGGCACTACGATCACATCTTCTCCCTGTTTCCAGTCGGCCGGTGTGGCCACACTGTACTTCGCGGTCAGCTGTAAGGAATCAACCACCCGCAATACTTCATGAAAATTTCTTCCTGTCGATGCGGGATACGTGATCATCAGTTTTACCAATTTATCCGGGCCTATCACAAATAAAGAACGGACAGTAGCGGTAGCCGAAGCATTGGGATGGATCATATCATACAGGGTAGCCACATTCCTGTCCTCATCCGCGATGATCGGAAAATTGACCGTTGTATTCTGTGTCTCATTGATATCTTTTACCCAGCCTTCATGTTTATCAAGCGGGTCCACACTTACAGCCAGTACCTTTACATTACGTTTGGCGAATTCTTCGTTCAGCAAAGCGGTTTTACCCAGTTCGGTCGTGCAAACAGGTGTATAATCTGCAGGGTGAGAGAACAGGATCCCCCAGCCGCTGCCGAGGTATTCGTAAAGATCAACTTCACCGGCGGTGGTTTGTGCTTTAAAATTGGGAGCAGTGTCCCCGAGACGTAATGCCATACATTATGATTTTGATCTGCGAAAATAAAGTAAAAACACCAACCTACCAATTGAGTAGACTTCTAGTAGATTCAGGCTGGCTTTCGGACAGGTTCAGGCCGCTTGCAGCGTCCCGACCTTATGTCCCGACCCTACGCCAGGTCTTTTAATGTCCGGTTCTCCAGGATATGCAGCGAAGCATCCCTTACTTCGATCATCATATCGTGCAGTCCACAGTTCTTCTCATCGCAGTTCTTACAGCGCTCATAAAAATAGAGGCTTACACAGGGAAGCATGGCTATCGGGCCATTGACCAGCCTGATCACCTGCGCCACTTTTACTTTGGCAGGATCTTTTTTCAGGAAATAACCGCCTCCTTTCCCTTTCTTACTATCAAGTATACCAGCTTTTTTCAATTCAAGTAAAATATTCTCGAGGAATTTCAGGGGTATCTTTTTCTTTTTAGCTATCTCCGATATTAATACCGGTCCCTGTTCATACTTATTGACCAGGTAGCTCAGGGCCTTAAAAGCGTATTGTGATTTTTTGGAAAGCATAGGTTAAAAATACTAGCTGATCTCGAGTTTATAATTGATCGCCGAGTTTTTCTTCAGCATGGCAGCAACACCACAGTATTTATCCAGCGACAGGCCGATCGCTTTCCGGACCTTCTCTTCATTCTCTTTGGCGGTTTTGATACGGAAGGTCACCAGTATCTCCTTAAAAACCTTCGGATGATTTTCTGTTTGTTCTGCTTCCGCATCGATCATAAGTTTCGAAAATTCCACCCGCATCTTTTCCAGAATATTCACGACATCGATACCCGAACAAGCAGCCAGTCCTGATAGTAATAAGGCTTTCGGGCTGAATCCATTGGCCCTGTTCCCATCCAGCTGAATACTGTTGTTATCCTGCCTGCTTTCAAAATCTTCCCCGGTTTTCCAGGTGGTGGTTGTTTTCATAATTGATGCTTTTGATTCCTCGACACATTCTCCAGTGTCCATTCGATCCTTTGCACAAAATTATGCTGTCTTACGTTGCAAACGGTCTTATTACAGATCTTACACTGGAAGGGCAGGCACCCGTCGGAGTGCACGAACAATTCCATGGACTCCCCGAATTCTTTCCGTATCAGGTTTGCCAGCACATCGATCTCCCCGTGTGCTTCATTTACATTCAGGTACCAGGGCACGGTCAGGTGACAATCCACATGCAAAACGCTTCCGTATTTTATCACCCGCAGATTGTGCAGATCGATCCAGTTCTCCCGCCGGTTCGCATTCAATACCTCCACCATCCTGGTGAGCAGCTTTATATCGGCTTCATCCATGATGCCGGCAATGGAGCGCCGGAGGATCTTATACCCGGTATACATGATAAAAACAGCAAAAAGCATCGCCACCACACTGTCGATCCATCCATAACCCGTAAAATACAGGAGTGCCAGTCCTGCAATGATCCCGATGGTGGACCATGTATCGGTTTGTAAATGTTTGCCGCTTGCCACCAATGCCAGTGAATTATTTTTTTTCCCGGTGCGGAGACAATAATATCCCATGATAAAATTACCCACAGCCGTGACCGCGACTAACCAGGTACCATAATCGATCCGTTGAAGGGCAACGGGATTAATTAGACTCTGAACGGCTTTGTAAATGATAATGGCCCCCGCCGTACCGATCAGCGTGCCTTCAATGGCAGCAGACAGGAACTCTGCCTTGCCATGACCATAAGGATGATCAAAGTCGCGGGGTTTGGCGGCGATATATAAACTGTATAACCCGATGAAGCCAGCCGCAACATTGACAATACTCTCGAGTGCGTCGGTGAGAATAGCAACGGAGTGCGTGGAGTAGTACGCAATAAATTTTATCGAGAGCAGGAGTACCGAAACAACTGCCACCCATTTTTGAACCCTGAGATTTTGTTGCTCCGTTTTCAAAATGTAAAAGGCTATTCACCCATTTTTTCCATTACATATTTGAGCCATTCCTTGCGGGCGTATACGATAAATTCCGGCGGGGCTGATGCGAATTGTTTTTCATTCTCATATCGGCCAAATGACCGGAGCATGGTCTCTGTTTCATCTTTTAACTCCGGGAGGTTTTCCAGGTTTACACCTTTTTCCGTGACGTTGAATTTGAATTCAGGACTATAACGTATCCAACTGCTGCCGGTCAACCCATATTTGGTTCCATCTTCGCTTATGATCAATTTCATGGTGGCCGGAGAGACATCACTGCGGCAAGCCAGCAAATACTGGACCTTGATCTCGGCGATCCCATCTTTATCGAGATCGGTTATGGTGGTGGAGCCGGGAATGAACGCGGCGGTAATATCAAAGGGACAGGATTTTTCTTTATCTGCGAGCGTGGTTATTGCCCGGAAGTCGCCCATCTTTTTGGCATAATGAACGGCATATAATTCCACTGTCTGACCCTCTTCTCCGTATTTGTTCTTTTCCCTGTCATCATACGGACCCACGACAGAGGTCACCAGTATATTTTCTCCGAGTTCATCTGTCCATTTCCAGGCCTCTTTTACCTTCCCTTTTATCGCAATGGCCGATGGCAAAAACGATATATCTGTGTCGTCGATCCTGGCCGGCTCAACGGGCAGTACTGTTTTTACAGGCGGATTCCGCATCCGGGCCGTGTCATCCATAGCCTGGTTAGGGTCTTTTTTATCTCCGCCATTACAACTTGCTAAAAAAAGCATGACAGCGGCAAAAAGGATTGTTCTCATACTATTTTTTTGTGTTGCCGAATATACATAAATAAAATTGCCTTTACCGGTGAGGCAAAGGCAATTAAAAAAAGGATAGGTTAATGGTTATGCGATAAATTATTTATTGACCAGTAGTTTCTTCGTGGCGAGAACTTTCCCTTCACGAATTATTTGCAGGTTATATTGGCCTGCCGACAGGCTTAATCCTTTCACATCAAAATAGTAATTAGAAGCCTGCAAGGCTGTAATCTCTTTAGATTGTACCAATTGCCCGGAAACGGTTACCAGGTTAAGTTTAACAATACTCCTGTCAACACCTGCCAGTGGTACGTTAACATAAAAACCATCCTTCACCGGATTGGGAAATACTGTTATTTCTCCATTTCCGTTACTCAATTTAACGATCCGTATTTCGCTTAGCGACGATCTTCCGTCTATACTCACTTGTTTCAGCCGGTAATAAATAATACCAACATTCAGCGCATCGATATTCGGATCCGTATATGTATAATTTTTCACACTATTGCCACTTCCTGTTTTATTGACGGTAGCAACCGGGAGAAAATCAGTGCCATTTACGCTACGCAGCAATTCATATCGAAGGTTCGATTCTTCGTCCGACACTTTCCAGCTCAACAAAGCATCGTGGCCACTTTTTACAGCATCAAATGATAACCAGTTGATTGGTAACACCACACTTGAGACAATGAAATATTGTAAGTTATTATAACCGGTTATTTCATCCGGATGTGGGGCAGCAGGAACAGAACCTGCGCCTGTGAACATTTGAACATAATTAACGAGATCATTAGATAATCCATCATAGATCGATAAGCCATACAGCGTACCGGGACCTCCGGTGGCAAGATGAGCAAACCGGATATCGGTTGGATTCACCGTAGAGCCCGCAAATTGTACCTCTAAAATATCCTGGATATTTCCATTGTTGATCACAAGAACAGGTGCAGTGCCAAGGTTTGATACACAACCTAATTTATAGAGATACCAGTTAGGGTCTGATACAAAATCATTTGCCTGAACCCATGAAGCTGCTGGAAAAGTGGTATTCAGACAGGTTGCACAAGTACTAAGAACGGTTACTGTGGGTGGAGGTATTGGTATGCCTCCCGGAGCTTTAGGAACCATTATCGCAAAGCCTACTTCATTCAATTGCTGGTTAAAATTAAAGTTTGGCTGTAATGTCAGGATAACCCTTGTAGATGCGCTACCCGGTCTTCCACTTACACGCATAATATTCTGGGCATTCATTCCAACCGCGATCAGGAGTCCGAACAACAACAAGGAGCTTACTCTGTACTTCATAAAATAAGATTAATAGTGTCTATAATTAGTTTGGTATTGCCTGTGTTCTTACAATTAATTCGCCGTTGGCTAAAATAACACCAAGCAGGAATTGCCTGTCACTCTGGTTAAAGACGCCCGGTCCGTTATTTCCCTGGTAACGTCCAAATGTGTTCATATTAAGATCACTGCGATAATAACCTGTCTGTACTCCCAATTCATTATTGCTAAGGTCATTCAACAAAGCCTGGCGGTCGCTGAGATTACTAGCTCCGGGGCCATTATTACCCTGGTACCTGCTGAAGCTATTACCACTCACGTTTCCACCCCAAAGCATATTGATAGTACCGAGTAAGGGGTGTGTGGTAGTTGTATACGCCGCTGTTGTACCGAACAGCTGAGCGTCAGTTGCCATTCTCAGGTCAATAACATTAGAAGTGAATGCTGTTGACTTTGTTTCATTCACAGTCCGTGGCGAGGTCTGATCGATACTTAATCCAAGGTGATTACGATGCCTGACTGCTAATATATAATTTCCGTCAGCGATATTGTTGAATGTAACGGGGCTTACACCATCCACATCCACGATATCACCATCTCTTTGTATTAACGCACTGCGGGTCTGCAACACAACGTTGCCGGGTGAAGCCGCCGTATTTCGTAACTCAAGGAATACCCAATCCACGATACTGTTAGCGGCAACAGGCGCGGTGGCTATCACACTACTGTTAGGGATCGTTTCTGTTACTGAATTATTCACATGAGGGAATTGGGCAGAATAGGTGGCATGACGATAAGGATCGGTTTGCGGGAAGAATGCAGGCAATGCACCCAGTGATAAAGCTCTCAGGTTATCATTCATCAACCCGGTAGTGGATACATATGCCCCCTGGAGGAAGGCTCTTGAACCCAAAGCAACAAATTTATTGATCCCCGATACTGTTCCTGAATTGGAAGCCACGGGTGCAGATATCCTGTTGGTCGCTGCATTGTGTGTTTCACCGGTTGAGCTCCAGTCGGTAGTGGTAGCATTATAATAGTACCCGAAAATATTTGCTTCAGTTCCGTTTACGTCGGTAGGATCGATGTACTGACCAGCCAGCGTGGTAGTGCCACCTGTGATGCCGGTCCTTGTAACGGGCCATGCCGTATTCAGGTATGCCGCTGTGCTGGGTGGTTTATTGGGATCAGCTGTACCGATCACCCTCACACCAAAATTAGCTCCGCCGGCATAAGCACTTCCGGCAGTAGTAAGATAAGCCGGGCGATAATTCGCATTCTCTCCCACCGGTAATTCGAAACCAGGGCCGGGGATATCCGCGGTCAGTTCTTTTATCAGCTGACCTGTTCCGTTAGTCCAGATAAATCTTGATGCATTGGGATTTGTTATCGCTGCAGCAGGACTTAAGATAAGATTCAGGTTAGCTGTTTGAAATTTACCATTGGTGAGCAGGAAACTGGTACCGATCCTTGTATTGGTATTGAGAAGTGTCGCATGGGCGGCGTTATCCAGCTCCAGGTTGGGGATGGTGTTTCCACCCATATCCACATTTTGCAGGCTGCTTCCTTTTAACTGGAGCAGGCCTGTTCCCTGTATGCTAACATTGCTCGTAACATCTCCCTGTACGGTGACTGTAGCTCCTGTACCGATAAAGAATACGGCGTTGTCGATCTTCAGTTGTCCATGTACATGGGTTACTGCAGAGGCTGCAAGCAGTAAGCAAATGGCTGTTTTTCTCATAAAATTAGGTTTCAATAATATACAAATATCTTACCAAGATACGTCTTGTTTTGCTCAGGCAATTTAAGCCCGCTTTTTTATAACACCGTATCATACTTAGTAAACGGAAGTATCCGGTGAGTAAGCGGATAAAACAATACTTAAAATTGAGGGCTTTTTTTGGTTTAACCTATACCTCAAACAGGTGATTTTTTAATTTTTTTTAAAGATGGCCTTATTTGGCCTTCCTGGTCCCGGTGCTGCGGCCCAAAACCTTCAGGATCCGGGTGTAGAAATCCTTACTGAAAAGTTGGGAATCCCGCATGGCTTTATAGATCAGGAACAGGCCCACTGGTAACAGGATAAAAGTAGCCAGCCACATCCCGCCAAAAGGGCTGAGAGTATTTTCCTTGGCCATTTTTTCCCCGGCGGTGCTTGAAAAATAATAGATCATAAAAAAGATGATGGCAATTATCAGCGGCGTACCCAATCCTCCTTTCCGGATGATAGAACCCAGTGGCGCCCCGATCAGGAAAAGCACCAGGCAGGCCAGGGAGAGAACGATCTTACGGTGCCATTCGATCTTATGCTTGCGGAGGTTCCTTTCCCGGTCTTTCAGGCCAGTGATCGTGGATTCATTGCTGATGCGTACCGATCCTGCAATGCTCCGGATATTCTGTTCGATATTGTTTTTAGCCGAGTCCGGTAACAACTCATCAAAACTCTTTACCGGTTTCAGTGTGATGCTATCCGGAAACTTTTTCTCATTCCAGGCAGTATCGATCAGCCCGGCAAAATGGAATTGCCGCTCCAGGTCTTTTTCTGCCTGCTCCCGGATCTCCCTGTTCTGCTTTTCGAGCGAATCGATAGCTTTCTCCAGCTGGCGCATGCTGTACATCCGCTCATTATTCTTGTTCACACTGTCGGCCGTGCGGTTATTAAAACCCAGGGTACTCAGGTCAAATTGTTTTTTATACTCTTTGAACCCGATCCGGATAAATTCTGAATTGGAAGGATCATAATAATTGCCTCTTTCCTGGTAGCGCCAGCCATCTTTTAAATTGAATTCCAGAAAACGCTTGTTCTCCGTAACCCGCATCACCCCGCTTTTAGCAATGATGAAATTATCCTGAAGCGGGTTCCCCTGTTCGTAAATGATAACATCCTGTACCACGCTGTCATTGGCCTCTTTCTTCCCGATCTTGATCGCGAAATTGGGGATCTTGTCATAAAAGACACCTTCCTTCAGATCGAAAGCGGGTTTGGCATAAACGATATCCGTAAGCAGGGTCCTTGATTTGAGATTGGCTACCGGTATCACGTAATTGGAAAAAGCGAATGCGACACCCGCGAGCAGGATGCATACAATAAAAAGCGGCCGCATAAAGCGAAGCAGGGAGATGCCCGATGATTTGATCGCCACCAGTTCAAAACTCTCGCCCATATTACCGAATGTCATCAGGGAAGATAAAAGGATAGCCAATGGCAGGGCCAGTGGCACGAGTACGGCGCTTTGGTAAAGAATGAATTCAAAAATGATCTTTGTGTCGATACCCTTGCCCACAAAATCATCGATATAGAGCCAGAAGAACTGCATCACCAGCACCAGCAACGTGATAAAGAAGGTGGCGATGAAAGGTCCCACAAAGGCCTTGACGATGAGCTTATCTAATTTTTTGAACACTTATCTTTAAATATGGATCAGGCAAAAATAAGGCTTTCGCCAACGGAGATGGAGATGGCAACCAGCGCGGATCTCATTTTAACAAAGAATGCCATCCTGCAGAAAGTGAACCAGCTGCTGGCTGGTCTTCAGCAGCAACATGCGTTCCTGGTGTATAGTACAGAATGTCTCCCGCCTGCATTGACCGGATCTTCTCCAAAGATCTCCCGCGGAGAAAATTATAAAGGACTTCCTTATTTCATGCTCGATTACCCCAGGGTCTTTGAACAGGAAAATATTGCGGCCATCCGTACGATGTTCTGGTGGGGAAATTTTTTCAGTGTTACTATTCATTTATCCGGCACTTATAAAAAGAAGGCGGAAAAAAAGATAATGGAGTTTTGGCCGCGCCTGAAAGAAAAAGGTTTTTACATCTGCATCAATGAAGATCAATGGGAGCATCATTTTGAAACGGATAATTATCAGCCATTAATTGTACTGACCGGGGAACAGCAGCATGATCTCGTATACAAGCGGTCCTTTATCAAGATCGCGAATAAGATCGCTATTACAGAATGGGAAGATGCGCCTGCGCAGCTCACTATCTTCTTTGAACAGTTGCTGTTACTACTGCAGGATTAATTACCTAACCGGTGGAAGAGTTCCTTTACCTGGTAATCCCATAACATACTCTGGTCCTTGATCTCTTTTTTTTCTGCGAAATCTTTAATGATCAGGATGGTCTGGTTGGTGATCTCTGATTTTTCTATGCGGAATTCAAAGTATTCTTCTTTAGGAGCTGTCAGCCAGTGGAAGCGGATATATTTATCCTGTTCGTTTTCCAGCACATCAGCTTTCTCAAAAGCCCCGTTCCAGCCAAAATAAAAGATATTATCCCTTTCATCGACTTTATCAGCGAACCATTCGCCGAGCCCGGCAGGGGTTGACAGGAATTCGTACAGGATGGATGGCGAGCAGCGGACCGGGAATTCTAAAGTGTATAATTGTTTACTCATCTCTTCTCTTCTAAGATCTCTAAGATCATTGCGATAGCTGCAATAATAGAAAATAAATCATTGCGGCAAAATAATTTATGGTTTATTTTTCCCCTTATTCCGAACTAAAGCCAAACTTGTGAAATAAATCGCATATGAGAACGTTAAAAGGATGCCAAAAAAGATTTGGCTCATATTAGCTTTTAGGTTAAATTGCCTTGAAGTTCAATACTTTCTGGACAACCAAGGATATTGCGGTGGGTATTTTTAGAGTCGTAAGCGAACCAATCTTATAATTCTTAAACCCTTAAAATACACCATAAAACCATACCTATGAGCATGAGACAACTCAAGATCACGAAATCTATCACCAATCGTGAATCTCAAAGCTTAGAAAAATACCTGCAGGAAATCGGCAAGGTAGAGCTTATCAGCCCGCAAGAAGAGGTCAAATTAGCGGTCCTTATCAAACAGGGGGATCAACAGGCATTGGACAGACTGACCAAAGCCAACCTTCGTTTTGTAGTATCGGTAGCCAAACAATACCAGAACCAGGGACTTTCATTACCGGACCTGATCAACGAAGGAAACCTCGGCCTGATCAAAGCGGCACAACGTTTTGATGAGACCCGTGGCTTTAAATTCATCTCCTATGCCGTTTGGTGGATCCGCCAGAGCATCCTCCAGGCATTGGCAGAACAGTCGAGGATCGTAAGGCTGCCGCTGAATAAAGTGGGGCTGACGAACCGTATTCAAAAAGCTTATTCCCTGCTGGAACAGCAATACGAAAGAGAGCCTTCTGCCGAAGAACTGGCCGAAGTGCTGGAAATGGATATTGAAGAAGTATCCGCCACCCTGGGGATCAATGCCCGCCATGTAAGCATGGACTCCCCGCTCTCCGAAGGTGAGGAAAATACGCTGATCGATGTGCTGGAAAATACCAATGCGGAAAAGACCGATGGCGAACTGGTGCATACTGAATCCCTGAAAACAGAGATCGACCGGAGCCTCAAAACCCTGACAGAGCGCCAGAAAGAAGTGATCTGTTTCTTTTTCGGCATCGGCGTGGATCACCCGATGAGCCTGGAAGATATCGGCGAGCGCTTCAGCCTGACAAGAGAAAGGGTGCGGCAGATCAAGGATAAGGCGATCACCAAGCTGAAAGCATCGAATCGTTGTAAATTGCTGAGGACCTATCTCGGAACTTAAACACGGATTAAAAAAATAAAACGGATTACACGGAAATAAACTCTACTATAGCCTAACTTTTTTATTTTTGCAGAAATTAAAAAATGTAACCTTGACGGTTACATTTTTTCGTCTATGGCGGTACAGGATTTGAAACATCATCAATTGACAGAAAAGATCATCGGCTGTGCGATGAAAGTGCATCGGTATTTTGGCATAGGATTTCCTGAAATTGTGTATAAAAGGGCTCTTATGATTGAGCTGACCAACGCAGGGATTTCATTCAAAGAAGAAGTGGAAAGAGAGATCATTTACAACGGAAAACTAATTTATAAACGACGATTGGACCTATTGGTCGAAAATAGTGTACTAGTGGAGTTAAAAGCTTTAAAAGAGGTCGATAAAGGTGAGATGAATCAGGTCCTGAATTACTTAAGGGTTTACAATATTGAATTGAGGTAGGTTTGCTGCTTAATTTTGGAGTCACAAGCCTTTTTTTCAAAAGATATGTACATACCATAAATAACTAATCCGCTTAAATCCCACAATCCGTGATATATGTTTAATAGTCTACAGGAAAAATTAGAATCGGCCTTTAAAAATTTAAAAGGCCAGGGCCGTATCACGGAACTGAATATCGCCACTACATTAAAAGAGATCCGTCGCGCCCTCGTAGACGCGGATGTCAACTATAAGATCGCCAAAGAATTTACCGATAGGGTAAAAGAACATGCGATCGGGGAAAAAGTGATCAATGCGATCTCGCCGGGTCAGTTGATGACCAAGATCGTCAAAGACGAACTGGCTGAATTGATGGGCGGACAGGAAGCGGTATTCAATGCAAAAGGAAATCCTGCTATCATCCTCATCGCCGGTTTACAGGGTAGTGGTAAAACAACCTTCAGTGGTAAGCTGGCTCATTTTCTGAAAACAAAAAAAGGCCTCTCCCCCATGCTGGTGGCAGCCGATGTCTATCGCCCTGCCGCGATGGAACAATTGAGGGTGCTCGGTGAACAGATCGGTGTGGATGTGCATATTGAATTGGAAAATAAAGACGCGGTCGATATTGCACGCAACGCAGTAAAGGAAGCAAGGAGTAAAAATAAAAATGTACTCATCATCGATACCGCCGGCCGCTTAGCGGTCGACGAAGTGATGATGACCGAAGTAGCCACTATAAAGAATGCGGTCAATCCCCAGGAAATATTATTCGTCGTGGATAGCATGACGGGCCAGGATGCAGTGAATACGGCCAAAGCATTCAATGAACGGCTGGATTTTACCGGCGTGGTACTCACAAAATTAGACGGTGATACAAGAGGTGGTGCAGCTCTTTCTATCAAATACACGGTTGACAAACCTATCAAGTTCACCAGTAGTGGTGAAAAGATGGATACGCTCGATGTATTTTATCCCGAAAGAATGGCGCAGCGTATCCTGGGGATGGGTGATATCACTTCCCTGGTGGAAAAAGCACAGGAGCAATTTGATGAAGTGGCGGCCAAAAAACTGGAAGCCAAGATCCGCAAGAATAAATTCGATTTTGCCGATTTCAAGACCCAGCTCGAAGCGATCAAGAAAATGGGAAATATGAAAGATATGCTCGGGATGATCCCGGGTATGGGCAGCAAGCTGAAAGATGTCGATATCAACGATGACTCCTTCAAAGGCATTGAAGCTATGATCAATTCCATGACCCCCGCAGAAAGAGCCGATCCGGACCTGATCGATGGCAACCGGAAAAAACGGATCGCCAAAGGCGCAGGAAAAGATATACAGGAGGTCAATAATTTTATGAAGCAGTTCGAACAGATGCGGGGAATGATGAAGAATATGAATAAAATGGGAGCGCTGGGAAGGATGATGCCGGGGATGAAGAAGTAAGTCCGAAGTCGGGGGTCGGGAAGTCCGGGGATCGGTCGTTTTAATGCAAAATATCCTTATACTTCCGGATAGCCCGGGACCCGAAAAACAAGCGCTTAGCTCATTTTTCCCTTAGATCAATTATTTTCTCATGGATCGAACAGGATCTTTTGCGTCTCGTCAGAATTTTCCAAACTTTAGTACTTAATCCCCGGACTTCTGTCTCCGGACTCCCGGCTTTCGGACTTTCGGTCTTCCCGACTTTTCCTTATATTTGTCCTCCGGTTTCAACCGGATTAACAATTATTGTTTAACAACGTTAAATTTCTATTTAATGTCAGCCAAAATCCGTCTGCAAAGACACGGGTCCAAAAAGAGACCCTTCTACTTCATCGTTATTGCCGATTCAAGGGCACCCCGCGATGGTAAATTCATTCAAAAATTAGGTACTTACAATCCCCTGACCGTTCCGGCTACTATTCAGCTGGACCGCCAGAAAGCATTGGAGTGGTTGAACAAAGGTGCTACACCAACAGACACCGTTCGCCGTATCCTCAGCTTTAAAGGTGTATTATACCTGAAACACCTGCTCCGTGGTGTGGGCCTGGGTCTTTTTGATGATGCTACAGCGATGGAGAAATTCACCAAGTGGAGTGCAGAGCACGAAGCACAGGTGAAAAAACGCCAGGAAGATTCTTACCGCAACAAAAGAGCCAGACGTCCGATGCCGGGTCGCAGACCTGAACGGAAGACAGAAGGTGAAGGCGGAAGTGAAGCATAAATAAAATATGCTATCCTGAAAGTTCATGAATCCCGGTTTTATAGCCGGGATTTTTTTGTCTGACGGTCTCCGTCAGACAAGTAAAAAATTCCGGCAGTTTCTTGGCCACGAATTGACACGAAAGAACACGAAATGTTTTTTTATGTATCCGGCTGTAGTGCTACTATCAGCTATCGTTGCACTCTTGTACCTCCTGTTCGCTACTGAGCTTAATGATTTTTCCCAACGAACGGCCCAACCCCTGTAATTTCGTATCCACCAATGCCCGAATATTTCAAAATAGGAAAACTGGTCGCCGTACACGGTCTCAAAGGCGAACTCCTGCTTAAACATGAACTGGGAAAGAAGACTTCCCTGAAAGGATTGCAGGCCATCTTCATCGAAGACAAGAAAAATTCTTTTCTCCCCTGGTTCATTGAAGCCACAAAGATCAAGAACGAAGAAGAGATATACATAAAACTGGAAAGTATTGAAAGCAGGGAAGCAGCCATCAGGCTTACACAAAAAGAAATCTGGGTTCCGGAGGCTGATTTTAAAAAATTTGCATCCAAATCAGCACCCGCCAGCCTTCTCGGCTATACGATCATCAATGAAAAAAAACCATTGGGTATTATCCTTGAACTGATCGAGCAGCCGCATCAACTGCTTTGCCGGCTGGAAATACAGGGCAGGGAAGTATTGATCCCGCTGCATGAAGAAACACTGGAAAAAGTAAATCATGCTAAAAAGGAAGTACTCGTAGAGTTACCCGATGGATTGCTGGAGATTTATTTACAATGATCTTTATTGAAACTTACCATTTATGCATCTAAAGTAATAAACCAGCATGGTGAGAAATTTCATTCCATTCCTTTTATTGACGGTCTTCGTTTGTAATTGTAACTCGAAAAAACCGGCAGGACCCGGTCCGGAAAAACAAATGGACTATTTCGAGTTGAGCTACCTTGGCGGCTGGCAGGGAAGCCTTTCATTTTGCGTAGACTCCAACAGGATCTTTTTCTTTCCCCGTTTGTTACAATCTATAGAGGGAAATACAACAAAATACGGATTGTTGCCGGACAGCGTTTACAACCATATCAATTCCGTTATTTCCCACCTGAAACTCATTCACTCTCAGGACCCCGACAGCCTGTATTGCTATGATTGCTCTGAAGTATCGATCAAAACGATCAATGGCACGGATACCATGCGGCTATTCCTGGCTGGTGATATAGATTCTGTGACCTGGGATCTGATCAGGCGCCTTGAGAAGTACGAAAAAGACAGCAAGTCAAAGGAATTGACAACAGCTTATTTCTTTTTGGAAACTCAGCGTGATCTTATAAAAATGCCACCAAAAATTATAGAGAAATAAACTTTGCCAGGATCCTATTCACGACTCACGTTTCACGCCTCACGACTCACGATTCACGACTCACGCCTCCCGCCTCACGCCTCACTTCGGCCCCTTAATAAAATCCGCCAGCAATTTCATCCGGTAAAAGAGATTGCTCAGCATCAGGGAGATATTGTTCTTTGCCTTCTCCACACTATTGCCGTTCATTTTCTTGATATTCTTCAGCTCTTCGATCTTCTCGTCGATCTTGTCCACCAGTTTCTCCGCGTCCCAGCCGATATATTTTTTATTGCGGTCGTCGGATACATGGTAAGGTTCGATCCCACCGGGTTTGAGTTTTTTGAATTTAAAATTATTCTCCACGCCTTTCTTGATCATGTCGTTGCTCAGCATATCGATCATCACATCGGCCGCTACTTCATTCAGGAATGCATTATGAAAAATATTCAGGTTATTCCGTAATTCCCGGAGCACCTGTTTTTTCAGTATATCATTGGTCTTCCCTTCCCTGGTCAGAAAAGTGAGTAATTCCTTGAGGGGATCCATGCCGGTTTTGAGCCATTCTAAGTTCATGATTCAAATATAGTATAGAGTCGGAAAGTCCGGAAGACGGGAAGTCAGAAAGCAGTTTCACCGTAAAAAGGGCTTTCTTCCGGACTTCCGGTCTCTCAATCTTACTGATTCCGGACTTATGGTACCTTTGTATGCTTTGTCCAGTCAGCATCATATCGCCCATTTCGATCTCGATTCTTTTTTTGTTTCCGTGGAGATACTGAACAATCCTGCATTAAAAGGAAAACCTGTACTCGTCGGTGGTTACGAACGGGGGGTAGTGGCTGCCTGCAGCTACGAAGCCCGGAAATTCGGTATCCAGTCCGCCATGCCCATGAGAAAAGCTATGCAGCTTTGTCCGCAGGCTATCATTACCAATGCCAGTCGTAGTGATTACAGCAAATATTCCAGGTGGGTAACAGAGATCATCGCGGCTAAAGTACCACTGTTTGAAAAAGCCAGTATCGATGAATTTTATATTGACCTGAGTGGCATGGACAAATTCTTTGGCGCCAGTCGTTATGCACAGGAATTGCGGCAGCATATCATTGATGAAACGAGGTTACCGATCTCCGGTGGCTTATCCTCCGCCCGGTTCATCAGCAAGATGGCGACCAATGAGGCCAAGCCCAATGGCTTTCTACAGATCCCGCATGGAAAGGAAAAAGAATTCCTCTGGCCCCTGGGCATTGAAAAAATAAATGGCGTTGGCAAACAAACCGAACAAAATCTGAAAAGCTTCGGCATTTATACCATCGAAGACATTGCCAAAACGCCGATCGAATTAATGGAACGTTACGCCGGTAAATGGGGAGAAGCGCTCTGGCATAAAGCCCATGGTATCGGCAGCACGGAGATCACCACCGACTGGGAGCAAAAAAGTATGAGCCATGAGAATACGTTTGATACGGATCATACCGATATTGATTTCCTGCATAAAGAACTGGTCCGGCTCACGGAGAAGACGGCTTATTCATTGAGAGAAGATGAAAAACTAACCGGTTGTGTGACGGTGAAGATCCGCTATTCTGATTTTGAAACCACATCAAGACAAGAGACAGTAGATTATACAGCACTCGATGATGTACTCATTGCCAAAGTGAAAGATCTTTTCAATAAATCCTGGCAAAAAGGACGGGCTGTTCGATTACTGGGTGTACGTTTCAGCCAGTTCATCCCTATGACCATGCAGATGAGCCTGTTTGAGAACAATATTGAAAAACTGAATCTCTACAAAGCGGTAGATGATATCAAGGACCGGTTCGGGGCCAAAATGGTAAGTAAGGCGGTGACATCGAATATAAAAGACATTACGAATGAATTCACCACAAGACATAATCGGAAGAAGAAACCTGAATGATAATCTACCAACAAATCATTGGCGTTCCCGATAATTTCTTAATTATAGATGGTCTTTAAATAAAACTTTCAATTCATCTATTTGCCGCATGCGGACATCTGTGCTTACCAGGAGTCCTGCGTTCTCCTTGGGCAGGTCGCTAAATTCCATTCCATTGCATTGAAAACATACCAGCAGGTAGCGGCTTATCATACCAGACCGGTAAAAATTGATGCTGTGTCGCGGGACGAAACAACGGCCTATTGATTTGCTGCCATTTTCCCAGATCCGGTTTGCCAGTGAAAATACATAAGGCAAGCTATCCGTTTTACCACGCTTTACCCAGATCGTACGCTCATTTACAAGATCGGCCGCATAGCCAGCATGCGTGATCCTGGTCCATCCATCTCCATGCGATGCATTTCTTTCTACGAAGCGGCTGATAGTTACACTATCATAGTCATGATTGAGCTGGGCGTGCAAGCCAAGTGTGCAGAGTAAATTGAAGAAAAAAACAAATGTCGTCTTCATGGCAGGATAATTCTTGTTTTAAAACAGAAAGGCCGGTGAAAAATGGCAATACGTTTACTATAAAATATCCTTAAAAATAGCTTTTAATTCCTGCATCTGTTTTTCCCGGGTTGATACACTTTTTATAAATGTTTCCTGCAAGTCATCGCTAAAGCGCAAACCGTCGCACTCAAAACATACCTGAAGGAATTTTACAATTTTTCCCTGCTTATAATAGTTGATACTATGCCGGGGAATAAAGCACTTTGCCACATCCGCTGTCCCATTCTCCCGTATGCGGTCAGCAGTGGCCAACACCGGGTGCATAACACCCATGGCCCGGGGTAGTCGCTGAACGGGTTTTCTGTATACTGTCTTTTCTTCCGCAATATAATTAATATAACGATCTGCATCCAGGGTATCCCGCCAACTCCTGCCAAGCAGATCATCGGTAATCAGAAACCGGCTGATGGTAATACTGTCGTAACTGGCCTGCGCTTGTGAGACAACGGATCCGGCACAAAGCAGGTAAACGAAAGCTAGTTTTTTCATGTTACTAATGTAGGCAAAACAATAATCACTATACGTTAAAAACCGGGAACAGTGCCTGCTTTTTTGCGACCGGTATGAGGAGGAAACAACTATCTTCGTCATCCCAAAAACCAATTTTATGTCACAAGTTTGGAAAGATTACCAGGAAAAGAACAAGAACCGTTTTCTGAATGAAATGCTGGACCTGCTCCGCATTCCGTCCGTCAGCGCTAAAAGCGAACACAAGAACGATATGCAGAAATGCGCTGAAGCTGTAAAGAAAAGTTTGCTCGATGCCGGTTGCGATAAAGCGGAGGTGATGGCGACCGATGGACATCCCGCTGTCTACGGTGAAAAAATAGTGGATCCCGCCAAACCAACCGTATTGGTATACGGACATTATGATGTTCAACCAGCAGAACCTTTGGAGCTCTGGACCAATCCCCCGTTTGAACCGACTATTATCGATGGAAAGATCTTCGCAAGAGGAAGTGCCGATGATAAAGGACAATTCTACATGCATGTTAAAGCACTG
The DNA here is from genome assembly GCA_036009775.1 of Chitinophagaceae bacterium. Lineage (GTDB taxonomy): Bacteria > Bacteroidota > Bacteroidia > Chitinophagales > Chitinophagaceae > JJ008. Next base: position 13,437 of record DASYLC010000346.1, on the reverse strand, counting down.
GAAACATTGGTGAAGACCGATACCATGACGACCAATATCAAATTTTTAATTGAAGGGGAAGAAGAAGTAGGTTCACCGAACCTGGGAAAATTTGTTGCCGCGAATAAAGCGTTGCTGAAAGCGGATGTGATCCTGATCAGCGACAGTTCAATGCTAAGTATGGAAAACCCATCGCTGGATACAGGTGTTCGCGGATTAAGTTATATACAGGTGGAAGTAACAGGCGCTAACCGTGACCTGCACAGTGGTACCTATGGTGGCGCTGTGGCCAATCCTATCACCATCCTTGCACAGATGATCGCCAGTTGTCATGATGAGAATAACCATATCACCATTCCTGGTTTTTATGATGATGTGGCTGTAGCAGGACCGGAAGAAAGAGCACTGATCAATAAAGCGCCGTATGACGAGAAAGAATATATGGATGAGCTGGGTGTAAAAGAGCTCTGGGGTGAAAAAGGTTACAGCACTTATGAAAGAACAGGTATCCGGCCAACGATCGAGGTGAACGGTATCTGGGGTGGTTATACAGGTGAAGGGGCAAAAACAGTTTTACCTTCCAAAGCGTATGCGAAGATCTCTGCAAGATTGGTTCCCAATCAATCCTCGGATAAGATGACAGAAATATTATTGAAATATTTCAAATCCATTGCCCCGAAATCGGTGGAAATAAAAGCAGAACTCCATCATGGTGGCGAGCCGTATATGACACCGATCGACAGCAAAGGATACAAAGCCGCGTCCAAAGCGGTGGAAACGACATTTGGCAAAGCACCCATCCCTGTTCGCGGTGGTGGAAGTATTCCCATCTGCTCTATCTTAGAAAAAGAACTGGGGATCAAAATCATTTTCATGGGCTTTGGTTTGGATAATGACAATCTTCACAGCCCGAATGAAAAATATAATATCGAGAATTATTACAAGGGAATTGAAACGATCCCTTATTTCCACAAGTATTTTGCGGAAATGAAATAGGATCTTCCTGGGACTATCAGCATCCCAATCTCCTGGTTGGGATTTTTTTTGAAATTAGCGACCGCGGCAGGTCAGGATAATAATTTTGTTACAAGGAAGATCAATAGTCCCACTGTTCCTCCCACCAATGTGCCATTGATACGGATGAACTGCAGGTCCGGTCCCACTTCCAGTTCCAGTTTTTCACTTAATTGTTTCGCAGGCCAGTTCGCTACCGTCTGGCTGATCATCTCACCCACAGTTTTTTTATAGGTCATGATCAATTTGAAAGCCTGGGTCTGCACGAATTGGTCGATCCGTTCCTTGCGTGCAGTATCCGTTGTCAGCGAAACACCCATATCCCGTAATATTTTATTCATATACGCTGCGATACCGGATGCAGGATCATTCAGGTCATCGGTGATCTTTTTCCGGATATATTTCCAGGCGGTTCCGCTGTATTCTTCCAGGTGAGCGGGAGATAATAATTCGTTCTTCACGTTTTCAAGCCGGGTGGCCCAGGCTCCTCCCTGTTGAATATCTGCAGCAATTTCGGCAAGTTTTATCGTGATCTGCTTTCGTACGGGGTGCGCAGGGTCTGTTTCTATTTGTTTGAGATACCGTATGCCTCCATTGGTGATCTTTTCGGCGATCGCTTTGTCCACAAACCCCGGGATCAAAAAATGGCTTTCCTTCTTCACCTGTTCCTTTACCAGCTCTTTATTCTCTGCTAAAAAATCGCCCAGGTAAGCGCTTAAAGTGGTGATCCAGTCCTGGTGCATGTTATCATGCACAATCTTGCCCAATCCTTCCCCGGCCAGTTTGTGTACCGGTATCTTTTCTACCAACCCGGCCACCTGTGTATAAATGATACGGGAGATATCAGCATCGTCAAGCCTGTCAATGGCCTCTTTTGCGATGCGAAGTATTTCTGCTGATGCTTTGTTCCTGTTACGATCGATCAGCAACCACTGCCCCAACCGTTCAGCGATATGAAGATTCGCCAATCGCGGCCGGATAGCAGAAGGTGTAAGAAAGTTATCGGTTACAAAAGTTCCGAGGTTATTCCCGATCTTCTTTTTACTGGATTCGATCAGGTTGGTATGCGGAATAGGAATACCAAGGGGATGCCGGAACAGGGCAACCACCGCAAACCAATCTGCCAGCGCCCCGACCATAGCGGCTTCCGAGAATGCTTTTACATAGCCGGCCCAGTTATCGTATTTGAAAAAAACTTCACAAAGAACGTAGACCGCCGCCATGAAAAGAAACAACATCGTGGCAAACCACTTGTGTTTTCTTAGTTGAGCCTTTTTATCCATAGTGTAAAATTGCGGTATATCTGGCCGATTCAGCTATTTAAAACAAGGACCGTGCCTACGATTTTAACAAATTAAAACCCTTCCCAACGCAGAAGGTTTTTATATTTATCCTATGGTGCGACTCATTGTATTCCTGTTGCTGATCCCTCCTCAACTGGTAAGCGCCCAGGAAAAACCGTGTTACCGGTTGCAGTTTGATGGCGATACCGCGAACGTTTTTACCCGCATGAATACGCCTGCCCAATTTAAAGGCGGTCAGTATGCGTGGAATAAATTCGTTGGCAGTCATACCCGCTATAACAAGTTAATGCCCGATTCCACCAACGATTTCAAAGACAGTATAACCCTACGGTTTATCGTCTCTAAAGAGGGGGTGCTCAGCAATATTGAGATCCTGCAGGATGGCCGCCCGGAGATCCGGGAAGAAGCCATCTGGTTGGTCATCGCCAGCTGCGAAAAAAAATGGATCCCGGGTATCGACAACAGCGGAGCCTATCGTAATTCCTGGGTAGCGATGAAATTCTATTTTTATAAACAAGCCGATACGGTGGGTGCGTACACTGTTAGTATAGATCCCTGAAGAATTAACAAGGCTCCTGGTGCCTGAAAAATAAAAAAACCCGCTCTTTCAAGCGGGTTTTTTTATTTAAAATCCTTTGACCGGTTTGGGCTGTTCTCCCTGTGGCAATGGCCCCGGAGGACATTTCTCTTTTAAGAATTTTGTATACAGTGCCGATAAATGTTCATTGGTTCCCTCTCCTTCCGAGATACCATGGGTACGATTGGGATAAGACATCAGCTGGAACTGCTTGCCATACTTTACCAATTCATTGATCAGCATATCAGCATTATTATAATGCACATTATCATCCCCGGTTCCATGCACATATAATAATTCGCCTTTTAAATTCTTTGCATAGGTCTGTGGCGACCCGTTCACAAAATCCTGTTTGTTCTCCTGCGGCAGACCCATATACCGTTCCTGGTAAATATTATCATAGGTCAGCTGGTTACCCACCGGTGCAATAGCAATACCTGTTTTATAGATCTCGGGATACTGGAACATCAGGTTCAGCGTAGCAGAGCCACCGCCACTCCATCCCCATACTCCTATCCTATTGGAGTCAACATAAGGCCATTTCATGATCTCTTTGGCAGCCAGGGCCTGGTCGCTGATATTCACCAGCCCGATCTTGCGATAGACAGATTTTCTCCATTCTCTTCCCTTGGGTACAGGTGTACCGCGGTTATCGATCGAGATATAGATATAACCGTCCTTCTGCATACTGCCTTTGTACATAAAATTATTCATGGCGCCATAAGCATCTATCACGTTCTGTCCCCAGGGTTCTGTGTATACATAAAATACCACGGGATATTTTTTTGTGGGATCAAAATTATCCGGCTTCACCATCCAGGCATCCATTTCAACGCCTTCGGATGTTTTTACTTTAAAGAACTCAATATTCGATTTTGTTTTATCGGCCTTCGCCAATGTATCATTCACTTTGTTCTCGCCATTGATGCCTTTATGATCCGGGAGCGTGATCCATTCACTGGTTGGCTTTGTATAATAATTGGAAAAATTATGCTGGGCGAATTTTGCATTGGGTGAAACACGATAAGTATGCGTTCCTTTCTGGTGGGCAGGAGATACCATTTCAAGTGAACCACTTCCGTCCAGTTTGGTGCGGCATAAATATTTCTGCGTCGCATTTTCGGGTGATGCATGAAAATAAATATAGCCGCCCTTCTCATCGATCGTGCTGATGTCCATCACATCGTAATTCCCTTTGGTAACCAGGGTTTCTTTTTTCCCGTCGCGGCTGATACGGTACAAATGCCGCCAGCCGTCTTTTTCAGTGGCCCAGAGAAATTCCTGGCCGCCATTCAGCCAATCCCATCCCCCGTTTGAATAGTCGTTGTCCCATAACGGAAGTATATCGATCCAGGCCGGATCTTTTTCATCATAGATCTTTTTAGTTATACCGGTCTTTGCATCGCAGAGCATCAGGTTACTTTCGTTCTGTTTCCTGTTCAGGTGCTGGATGATGAGCTCGTTGCTGTTGGCTGCCCATTCCATTCTTGGTACATAACTCCTCCAGGTGGTATCATCAGGGATCTTCATCCAGTTCGTTTTCCCGCTGGCCGCATCGATCACTCCTATTTTGTATTTGGAAGGGGGTTCACCCGCGACAGGATATTCCACCGGTACCGCCTGGGGGTAGATCGAATCGGTATTGTTGATCATGAGATAATCTTTGGTGCCTTTCGCATCAATTTGCCAGAAAGCGATCTGTTTACTGTCGGGACTCCAGCGAAAGCCATCGCGGCAAAAGAACTCTTCCTCATAGGCCCAGTCGAAGGTCCCGTTGATCAGTTTCCGGTTACCGTCTTTTGTCAGCGCCCTGATGGTCCCGGTAGCAATATCTTCAACGTACAGGTTATATTCACTTACATACGCCACTTTTGTTCCGTCGGGTGAGAATTTGGCAAACATCAGCGAGGAAGCAGGTCTGCCTTTTCCGAGTTGTTTCAGTTTATTACCGGCGATATCGAGTACCCAATAATCGCCGCGGGTATCCTGCCGCCACACTTTTTTGGTATTGGTGTAGATAAGAACTTTATTGTAATCAGTGGTGAATTTGAAATTCCGGATCGCCAGTGATTTGTCGGCACCCGCCGGTTTGAGGTCATCTTTTTTTACAATGACCGTTTTCTTATTCTCCGGGAGCACATATTTCACGATCTCTCCTCCTTCAGCCCTGTAATACCCGTTACCATCCGTACTCCAGTTGATGCCTCCCTGGGAGAACACGGGCAGCGACAGGATACAAATAAATGCGGCCTGGAAAATTTTGAGAACTATTGATTTCATAACTTTTAATTTTGGATGGGTAAAGTATAAAAAATATGTACTCCTGCCCGATTTATTCCATCAATGGCTGAAAAAGAAAAAATACGGCTGGATAAATGGCTTTGGTCGATCCGTCTCTTTAAAACAAGGACCCTGGCTGCCGTTGCCTGTGACACGGGCAAAGTAAAATTTGACGGGCTGCAGGCCAAAGCCGCCAAAAACGTAAATATCGGGGATGAATACGAGGTAAAGACCGAAGCAAAACGATGGCGGGTGAAAGTGACGGGACTATTGCAAAAAAGAGTCGCGGCATCCGAAGCCGTCAAATATTATATAGATATTACTCCCGAAGAAGAACTGCAGCGCTTGCAATACCAGGCTGCCAGTTTTCATACCGGGAAACGGCAAAGCAAGATCGGGAGACCTACGAAGAAAGAAAGAAGGGACCTGGATGAATTTTTGGAATAGCGGGTAGGATATAGCAAGTGGCTAGTGGGATTGATACAATATACCATTGGCTCTTTAGACAATTAAGTTAAACAGTAAATCGTTAAAACGATTATTTTTTTGATTACCTCTTTTATAGAGAATCTCTGAACGGGACATTTACCCACCAGCTACTGGCCAAACCCCACTCGCCTTTTATAAGTAACTTTAAAACAATGAAATCACTGGTATTTATATTCTCCCTTGCTTTCCTGGGTATCGGCTGTTCAAAAGGATCCGGGGAAAAGGATACAGTGTTTCCTGTTATTACCATTGACAACCCTGTCAACAACCAGGTTTTTAATGCAGGCGACAATATACCAATCACTGGTACTATTACCGATGATAAATTTATAGCCGAAGTACATATTCATGTTTCTAATCTGAACACGGGTGTCTTATTGATGGATGTTCATTTGTTTCCCAACGGGAGTTCGGTCAGTTTTAACCAGTTCATTGTAGCCTCGGCAGGGTTTAACTATAAGATACAGGTTATTGCCAAAGACAGGGCTGTGAACCAGTCCCTCCTTTCCCGGGAAGTATCCTGCAATTAAAAAACGGGAATACCTTGAATATATCGTTCGATTTTCTTACTTTAAATCATGAAACGCCTTTTCCCGATCATTGTCGTACTATTTGCCAGTTTCGGCTGTTCGAAAGACAAAGACACTCAAAATCCTGTTATACTGCTCACCACGCCAACGCTTGGCCAGGTTTTCACTAATGGCGCATCCATACAAATCATAGGAACTGTTACAGACGACAAAATCGTCAACGAAGTGCTTGTTCGTGTAACAAATGCAGTAACGGGTGCTGTAATCATAGAATTTACATCGACCCCTCAAAGTCCTTCGACCAGCTTAAACTATATGCTGGGAGCCAATTCCGGTATACATTACCGGTTACAGGTTATTGCGAAGGACGGCGTGAGGAATGACGCAAGAGTAACGGTTGAGTTTACCTGCAACTAGCCAGTTCCTATCTTTGCCGTATGCACATCGATATTCTCACTGTTTTGCCTGAATTACTCGAAAGCCCGTTCCAGCACAGTATCATGAAAAGAGCGCAGGAAAAAGGTCTGTTGACGGTCAACGTTCATCAGCTACGAAAATGGGCCGTAAACGAATACGGGATGGTGGATGATTACCAGTTTGGGGGAGGAGCAGGTATGCTGATGATGTGTGAGCCCCTGGCAAAAGCTATTGAAGAATTATCTTCTCAACGAAGGTTTGATGAAATAATCTTTTTAACTCCCGATGGCGAACTGTTCAACCAGAAAATAGCCAACAGTTTATCATTAAAAGAAAATCTGCTGCTGATCTGCGGTCATTATAAAGGCATCGATGAAAGGATAAGGGAGCATTTTGTCACCAAAGAGATCTCCATCGGTGACTATGTGTTGAGTGGCGGTGAATTACCGGCGGCCATCCTCGTAGACGCGATCGGGCGTTTATTGCCGGGTGTATTGAATGATGAGACTTCGGCGCTTTTCGATTCGTTCCAGGATAATTTACTGGCCCCGCCTGTTTATACAAGACCGGAGGATTTCCGGGGGTGGAAAGTGCCGGATGTATTAATGAGTGGCAATCACAAACTGATAGAAGAATGGAGACATGAGGAGTCGGTGAAGAGGACAAAGGAACGGAGGCCGGGTTTGTTAGATGAATGATTGCAGATTTTCGATCTTGAGATTTTGGATTTTGAAATTGCTTTCTCTCCAATATTTCATTCAAATTCTCCGGGTTTCAGAAAATTTAATAAAAATGACGTAAAAAGCAATTTCCCATTTCCAAAATATTACCCATGGATAATAACCGCAGGAAATTTCTTCGCCGTTTGGGCATCGGCGCTGGTCTGATGGCTACCGGTCTTCCTTCTTTTGCTAAACTAACAGGGACAACCGATGAACAGTTTGATCGCTCCCTGGAATTGGAAAACCAGGCGCAGCGTTTTAATATGTGTGGTTATGCCGCACCAAAGATCGAAACGGTACGTATTGCTGTCATCGGTCTTGGTCAACGGGGCTCAGAAGCCGTAGAGCGATTGAGTTATATTGATGGTGTGGAGATCGTTGCGCTTTGTGATAAATATCCCGACAGGATCGCTAAATCGCAAAAAGCACTGGAAAGAATGCAACGGTCCAAAGCAAAAGAATTCAGCGGCGAAGAAGGCTGGAAAGCAGTATGCGAAAGCAACGATATCGATCTTGTTTATACACCCACCCCCTGGCATTTACATACACCTATTGCATTACTGGCAATGAAGAATGGCAAACATGCTGCTACTGAAGTGCCGGCCGGCAAAACGATGGACGAATTATGGGACCTGGTGGAGACATCAGAAAAAACAAAGAAGCATTGCATGATGCTGGAGAATTGCTGCTATGATTTTTTTGAGCAGATGACCCTGAATATGTCGAGGCAGGGACTATTCGGCGAACTCGTGCATGCCGAAGGCGCTTATATCCATGACCTGACAAAGGACTGGCTCTTCAATAAGAATGCTTATGCGGATATGTGGCGGTTGAAAGAGAATATCGGCCACAACGGGAATTTATATCCCACGCATGGATTAGGACCCATCGCGCAATGCATGAATATCAACCGCGGTGATAAATTCGAGCACCTGGTCAGTATGAGCAGCAATGATTTTACGCTGAACAATAAAGCAAAGGAGCTTGCTGCCAAAGACGATTTCTTTAAAGAATATGTCGATCGTCCCTATCGCGGCAATATGAGCACCACATTGATCCGCTCGAATAAAGGAAAGACGGTCATGGTACAGCATGATGTTTCTACATTGCGTCCTTACTCAAGAATTCATTTGGTGAGTGGTACCCTGGGTGCTGCGCAAAAATGGCCCGGTCCCGAGCGGATCGCATTCGGGCATAGCTGGATAAAAAAAGAAGAGCTTGATGATCTTTATAAAAAATACTCCACTCCTGTCGTAAATCATATCGGCGCTATTGCCAAAGATGTGGGCGGACATGGCGGTATGGATTTTATCATGGACTGGCGGTTGATCGATTGTTTGCGGAACGGGTTGCCGCTTGACCAGGATGTATATGACGCGGCGGCATGGAGTTGTTTGATGCCATTGAGCCAGCGTTCGGTTGATAAGCGATCGCGAACAGTTGATATTCCCGATTTTACCCGGGGTGCCTGGCAGACCAATAAACCGGTTGATCTTACTTTAAATGGTGGGGCTACAACGAAGGTAAGAGATGTTAAACCCGATCTTAAAATGTGATGTGGGTTTCTCACGAAGAAACTCATAATCTGTGTTCATCTGCGTTCATCTGTGGCCAACTCCATTTGCGCCAGCAAATCTTTCGTGTTCTTTCGTGTTCATTCGTGGCCAAACCGTTTTCATCAGCAAATCTTTCGTGTTTTTCGTATAATTCGTGGCCAACCCCATTTGCGCCAGCAAATCTTTTGTGTGTTTTCGTGTTCATTCGTGGCCAAACTATTTTCATCAGCAAATTTTTCGTGTTTTTCGTATAATTCGTGGCCAACTCCATTTGCACCAGCAAATCTTTCGTGTTTTTTCGTGTTCATTCGTGGCCAAACCATTTTCATCTGCAAATCATTTGTATCGCTGTAACAAACCTCCAAAAGCAACGTCTTAGCAATTATCAGCTTATGTCTAACCCGACCTGCAATCAAATAAAAAAAACGCCGGTATTTTTAACACATAAACATTCTACGTAGCACAATAAAACAAATGGGTTGTATTGACCGGAATGCCGTAATTTTAACCCCTCACAAAGAACCGTTTTCCCTGGAAACCAACGGATTAAAAATTAAACGCTGGTCATTTTGATCATCGTTAGCCATTATTTGAAACTATTTTTTAGGAATGAAGGCACTGACAGCATTGACAGACCCTGTGTACGTAGAACCAGAGAAATTCACCCGTTATGAAAAATTCTGGTTGAAGTACATGAATGATAAAAGAGATCTTCCTTTTATTCATTTACTGACGGCTATTCATATCCTCGTGATCCCTGTGGCGATCATATTGTATACTCCATTATTACAGGGCTGGTACTGGTGGCTCGCTTATGTTCCTTATTTCTATTTCTCGCAATTATATTTCAAAGGCCGCTTTGGCCTGATGCTGCATTGTATCAGTCACCGTAAACCTTTTAAGAAAGGATATACCTGGCTGTATACTTATGTGATCTGGTTCGTTTGTCCTTTTTTTGGTCATACGCCCGAAACTTATTTTGTTCATCATATGGCCATGCACCACGTGGAGAATAACCAGGAAGAGGATGCGAGCAGCACACTTAAATACAAAAGGGACAGTATCTGGAATTTTTTAAAATATGTAGGCCGGTTTTTAGTTTTAGGTTTTGTAGATACATTCATGTACCTGTTTAACCGGAAAAGAAAGAAACTGTATATGCGTCTTACCTATGGCGAAATGGCTTTCTATGCATTTTGCGTCGGTATGTGTTTTGTGAACCTGCAGGCCACCCTGTTCATCTTTATCATTCCTTTTGTTTTTGCAAGGATCGTGATGATGCTGGGCAACTGGGCACAGCATTCTTTTATCGATAAGGACAACCCGGAAGACAATTTCACCAGCGCTATCAACTGCATCAATACCAAGTATAATAAAATGTGCTGGAATGACGGCTATCATACCGTGCATCATCTTCGTCCCGCCATGCACTATACAGAGATCCCGGGAGAGTTCCTGAAACTGAGAGAGGAGTTTGTACAAAAGAAAACATTCATCTTCGACGGGGTACACTATCTCCACATCTTTATCTGGCTGATGGGAAAACGCTATGATAAACTGGCCGACAACCTCGTCAATATCGACGGTGCTTTTTCCAGCCGGGAGGAAGCGATCGCATTGATGAAGGAAAGGGTGAAGAAGGTCGGCTAGCGATGGTGTCTGACCGGTGAGGGACAGCTAATCAATAAGCAACACTTTATGCAAGCGGGTCTGACACACTCACTGTTATTCCTCTCAGTAAGGCCATAGAAAAATTATAGCCAGTCCGCAACCGATCAAAAGGCCGAATAAGATCGCCACGGTTCTCCCGAGTCGTCTGTTCCCAATGACCATGGCTATGCCTGCTTTGAAAACAAGATTGGAAAGAGCAGCTACCATTATCAGTCTCCATCCGAGAGAGGCTTCGATCGTTTTTTGTTCTGTCATTTTCGCAGTAGACAACGTGACGGCATCCAGGTCGGTAAGACCGGAGATAACTGAAACAACATATAATGCCTCCTTTCCGAATTTATCTTTTGCAAGGGCAGATATAAAGCTGATCAGCGCATACAATAAAGCGAAGAGGATAGCCCCTTTCAGTTGTGCCGGGTTCTGCTGCACAGGCATTGTACTTTTTTCTTTGCGGTGCTGAAAAAATAAAACAGTGATCAGCAGTATCATCGCTGCCAGTTCGAAGGCAAGTGGAAATAAAAAAGTTTGAACATGGGATGGAGCCACCAAACCGATCTCCGCCATTACCCTTGCCAGCGATACACCGGAGGCTGTTACGATAACAAATGCAGCCAGCCTGGTGGCAGTAGCGGTCTTTCCCAATTTTGAATAGGAAATGGTAGTAGCCGTACTCGATATAAGACCACCGAGTATACCTCCCAAAAAAACACCGGCTCTTTGGCCTACGATCTTGTACAAAAAATACCCGGTGAGACTAATGCCAACGATCAAAACGACCATCAGCCAGATATTACGGGGATTCAGTGAATCATACTGATCATAGGTCCGGTCCGGCAGAACCGGCAATATCACCATCGAGATCAGCACAAATTGCATGATAGCCCGCAGGTCCGTTTCGCCTATCTTATCTACCCAGCCATGTAAATGTGTTTTAAAATGGAGCAGCAGTGTAACGATCCCCGTTACGACCACCCCGATTGCCAATTCCCCAAAAACAAGATAAGCACCGGTGGCATACATGATCAGTACAGCTGCTTCGGTGGTGATGCCGCCGCCTTCCCATTGTTCTCTTGGCCGTTGAAAAAAACCGATGACAAGCAGTGCAGTGACTGCTATCAGCCCCGCCAGTAATATCCACCCATTAAATTCTTTGGCAAGCAATCCGCAAATGGTGCCCAGCATGGTGATCAGCGGGAATGTCCGGATCCCTGCTGTTTTTGAATCCGCCGATTCCCGTTGAAGTCCTACGAGTAAGCCCAGACCAAGCGATAAAAATATTAACAGCCAGGTATTATGTTCCATGGTAGTTCTTCTTCAAAATGTAAACCAATTAAATCCCAACTTCTTTCAAGTTACAACTTAAGCTGTGGAATCTTTGCCCCGCCTTTCATTGCTGCCTTATTGCTTTCACAATCTGCTTTATCTTTACCATAACCAAATAACCTCCCATGTCATCTTCTTCTGTCAGCGGCAACCTGGTTGATGTACACCGCCAAAAGATCTACCCGGCTACCGTCACTATTGAGAACGGGAAGATCGTATCCATTAAAGAGTTGACTGAACCCTTCAGTGTCTATATCCTTCCCGGTTTTATCGACAGTCATGTGCATATTGAAAGTTCGATGCTGGTACCTTCCGAATTTGCAAGACTGGCTGTAGTACACGGTACTGTCGGCACGGTGAGTGATCCCCACGAGATCGCCAATGTATGCGGAATGGAAGGCGTGGAATTCATGATCGAAAATGGAAAGACCGTTCCTTTTAAATTCAACTTCGGTGCACCGAGCTGTGTGCCTGCCACGGTGTTTGAAACAGCAGGAGCCGCATTGAATTCGGCTGATGTGGAAAAACTATTACAACGGGATGAAATAAAATACCTAAGCGAGATGATGAATTTCCCGGGTGTGCTGTTTGAAGATGAAGAAGTGATGAAAAAGATCGCGGCGGCACACCGTTTACAAAAACCGGTTGATGGTCATGCCCCGGGTTTACGAGGTGATGCTGCCAAAAAATATATCGCGGCCGGTATAACGACCGATCATGAATGCTTTACCGCCGGTGAAGCGCTGGATAAATTACAGAATGGCATGAAGATCCTTATCCGCGAAGGCAGCGCTGCTAAAAATTTTGAAGCATTGATCGACCTGCTCCATGACTACCCGAACCAGATGATGTTTTGCAGCGATGATAAACACCCCGACAGTTTGGTGCTGGGACATATCAACCAGTTATGCGCAAGAGCAGTGGCCAGGGGAATAGACATTTTCAAGATACTGGAAGCCGCTTGTGTAAACCCTGTTCAGCATTACAAGCTCGATGTGGGCTTGTTGAGAGAAGGCGATCCGGCCGATCTTATTGTAGTGAAAGACCTCGAATATTTTGAAGTGGTGCGGACATTCATCAACGGGGAGTTGGTAGCGGAGAACGGAAAGTCGTTAGTCGTCAGTCGTCAGTCGGGTATGATCAACAACTTTTCCTGTACTAAAAAAGAAGTAAGTGATTTCGTCGTAAAGGTTAGCTCTTCTCTGACTTTTATGCCTGCTATCGAAGCATTGGACGGGCAATTGATCACGAACAGTGTTACTTACCAGCCCCGGATCGTGGAGGGCGAGATGATGAGTGATACAGAAAATGATATTTTGAAGATCGTAGTGGTGAATCGCTATTCGGATGCACCCGTTGCCAAAGCCTTTATTAAGAATTTCGGGTTAAAAAAAGGAGCGCTGGCTTCATCGGTAGCACATGACAGTCATAATATTGTTGCCGTTGGCGTGGATGATGAAAGTATTTGTCGTGCCGTCAACTTAGTGATAAAAGAAGAAGGTGGAGTGAGTGCAGTGGGTGATGGGAAAGAAATGGTGCTGGGCTTGCCTGTAGCGGGGTTGATGAGCAACGAAG
>DASYLC010000345.1:0-3217 GCA_036009775.1 Chitinophagaceae bacterium | reverse complement strand
AAACTATGTAAGAGAAGCTTACGGCATTGACCCGCTTCCGAAAAGAAGCGAGGTCGCCAATATACCGCTCGAATGCAATATCGGTCTCGTGAATAATGACGGAGGTCAGAATATTCCATTGCGGGTTGCAGGAGCGAATGTATTCCAGACCACATCACCGATCAGACCAGGAACACGTTTCAAAATGTCGGTCGAGAACAAGACGGAATGTTATATCTATGTTTTTGGAATGGAAACAGATAAAACCAGTTACGTTTTATTTCCTTACCTGAAACAGGGAGAAACAGTTTCCAAACATTCGCCTTATTGTGGTATCACGGGCTACCGGTTATTTCCCAAAGCACAGTCCATGGAAGCGGATAGTATCGGCAACCGTGATTTTATCGCGATCGTGGTCAGCAAGGATGAACTGGACTATAACGCCCTGAACCAGTCGATCAGCCGGAGCAGCCAGCCCGATTACCCGGGTAAAGTAAACGAGGCATTGCAAAGTATATTGATCCGGTCCGCCCGTTTTAACAATACCGCCGATGGAAGAATCTACTTCAAAGTAGATGCCAATAGCAATAAAGCGGTAGCTTGCATAGTAGCTATTGATAAATCCTAACGGTGTCTGACGTCCCGCGGGGTGTCTGACGTCTCAAAGAGCGTCTGACATATAATTGAAAAAAATAAATCATGAAAAAACTCATCTTATTAACCCTCGTTCTCTTCTCCGTCCTCTCCGCTTTCTCACAGGACATGACCAAATTCAAACTCTATAGTCCTGAAGCAAATGCAAAGAAGGAGATCGAAGAGGCGGTCAAAGAAGCAAAGAATTCCGGTAAACATGTGATGATCCAGATCGGGGGCAACTGGTGTATCTGGTGTGCACGGTTCAATGATTTTGTCACCAATGACAAATCGCTGGATTCATTGCTCAAAAGCAATTACGTTGTTTATCATCTTAATTACAGCAAGGAAAATAAAAATGCCGACCTGCTGAAAAAGTATGAATTCCCGCAACGTTTCGGGTATCCTGTATTTCTCGTGTTGAATGAGAAAGGTGACCTGATCCATACACAATCATCCTGGTTCCTCGAAGCGGGGAAGAGTTATGATAAAGAAAAAGTAACGGCTTTTTTTAGCGACTGGAGCCGGAAGGCACTGGATCCCGCACAATACAAGGAGCAATAATGAATCCGAATGCTGCTGCTTTCATCAGGCAAATGAACAATGGCCTTAAGTTCAGGATGTTCCTGCTGGCCAAACTCCCCGCGGCTTATTTTGCCGGGGTGAGAATAAGAGAGATCGATGCCAAAAGATGTTTGGTAACGGTGCCTTATAAATGGCTTTCTCAAAATCCTTTTCGGTCTACTTATTTCGCATGCCTGAGTATGGCAGCCGAGATGAGTACCGGCGCACTGGCGATGACACAAGTGTATAAGATAGATCCACCCGTTTCGATGCTGGTGGTAAAAGTAGAGTCGGAGTATTTCAAGAAAGCTACTGGCAAGACCCGTTTTGTCTGTCACGACGGCGAACTTTTTCAAAAGGCAGTAGAGGAGACGATCGCCACCGGCGAAGCAAGAATGGTAAAAGCAAAATCGATCGGGAGGAATAAGGAAGGAGAGGTAGTGGCAGAATTTTATATAACATGGTCCTTTAAAGTAAAAAGCGATAAAAATAAAAAAAGCACGACGAACACCAGTACCCGCGAAGGACACAAAGTGAATTAACAACCTGGTGTTCGTTGTGTTTGCTTAGCGTTCTTCGTGCTCCATACAAATTACCTTATCAAACCAGACACATGAAGATAGCATTTCACGGCGCGGCCAGGACAGTAACAGGTTCGAAGCATTTGCTGACCTTACAGAACGGGAAAAAGATATTATTGGATTGCGGTATGTTCCAGGGAATGGGCCAGGAAACGGATGAACTCAACCGGAATTTTGGATTCGAAGCCGGGGAAGTGGATGTAATGATATTATCGCACGCCCATATCGATCATAGCGGTCTTATCCCCCGGCTGGTGCAACAGGGATTTGCAGGAAAGATATTTTGTACCCCCGCTACCAAAGACCTGACAACGGTCTTGCTCGAAGATTCAGCAGAGATACAGGAGGATGAAGTAAAATACCAGAATAAAAGAAGGGCCGCGGAAGGTGTTGCTTACCTGCAACCATTATACACGGTACAGGATGCAAAAAAAGCATGCGGCCAGTTTGTCGAACAGAACTATGGCGAGTGGTTCACCGTCATTGACGGAGTACAGGCCATGTATACCGACGCGGGTCATATCATTGGCAGTGGTTGTGTGCATATAAAAGTAAATGAGAGCGGAAAAGAGACGCGTCTTACTTTCAGCGGCGATGTAGGCAGGTACCGCGATGCGATACTCAAATCTCCCGAAACATTCCCGCAGGCGGATTATATATTACTGGAATCAACCTATGGCAACAGTCTGCATGATAATAATGTGACCACGCCGGATATGTTGCTGCACTGGATCAACAGGGCTTGCGTCGAGAAGAAAGGAAAGTTGGTGATGCCGGCCTTCAGCGTGGGTCGCACCCAGGAATTATTATATGCACTGAACCAGCTGGAAGTGGAGAACAGGTTGCCCGAACTGGATTATTATGTGGACAGCCCCCTGAGTGTAAAAGCAACGATGATCGTTAAGAATTATCCTCAATACTTTAACCGCACCATCCAGAAACTGATGCAGACCGATAATGATCCGTTCCAGTTCAAAGGATTGAGGTATGTGCAGACAGTGGCACAGTCCAAACAGCTGAATTTTCAGAATGGCCCGCTGGTGATCATCTCGGCCAGTGGCATGGCGGATGGAGGAAGGGTAAAACACCATCTCAGCAATACGATCGAGAACAGCCGCAATACTGTTTTGCTGACGGGTTACTGTGAACCCCGTTCGCTCGGTGGCCGGTTAATGGCCGGGGCAAAAGAGGTCGGTATCTATGGTGTCAAACACGAGGTCAATGCCGAGATCGGGTCTATCCGGAGTATGAGCGCCCATGGCGATTACGAAGATCTTTCCCAATGGCTGGCCTGCCAGGATAGTCGACAAGTACGAAAATTATTTCTTGTGCATGGTGAGTATGACGTGCAACAGGATTTTCAGCAACGACTGATCAAAAAAGGATTTGCCGATGTGCAGATACCGGAGCGGCATTATGAGGTGGGGCTGACATAAGGAAGCTGTTAGCTATTAGCCGTT
>DASYLC010000344.1:0-2927 GCA_036009775.1 Chitinophagaceae bacterium | reverse complement strand
AGATTGGCTATTATTTCTACTATACATTAATTACGGCGTTCTGTTTTACTGAACATCCGCAGCAGGGAAGATTTTATTTTTTGAAATGGTATAACAAAAGTCCGTATCCTACTCCGGCAGGATCAGTGGTCCGTGCTGATTGAAAAGCCATCAATTTACCATCTGTGGAAATAACAGGATTGGAGGCTTTCCCTCCTTCATAATCATTGAAATTGGTCAGTCGTTCAAAATTTTTTCCTGTTCCATCAAGCTTTAGTTTCCAGATATCGATATTACCGGGACCGCGTTCGCCTCCCAACCAATCACATTGGCGGTCTGCTTCTACGCAACTGTATAAGCCATCCGGGAAAATGCCTTCTGTTTCGTTGTAAGAACCCGGAGTTTTTGAAAAATTAATTACTTCTTTTGTTTTTAAATCAATCCCCATCGCCGAACCCAGGTTATTGGGTTCGTAACATACAAAAGTCAGTTTGGTATCGTTGTCATAAAAATCCTGCGCTTCCAGACTGCAATTCCGATCCTTGCTTTCATAGATCGTTTGCTTATTAATAAGCCTGGGCGTATCGCCGGAAAGATCGATATCGGCCATAATGATCCGCGAAGCGCCGGGCGCGAGGTCCGGCTCCTGTGCATGGTTTAGAGCAAATGCGATCTTCATGTTCTTCTTTGAAATGGCAGCTCCTTCGCTCATCTTTTGTCCAAGTTTCACGGGTTTAGCACCCGGTGCATTTTTCAGGAACCATAATTCATTGTCCCGTGAGCGGCTAAGTTGTATGTTCTCGAAATGATCCGCGCCAATCAATATATAATCTCCTGTAGGCAGGTGCATAACACGAAGAAATGCCGCGGCTGGTACATTGCAGGTGAGACAACGGATATCGCGGGTCTTAATATCGACAACCATCGCGTCACCAAAACTTTTTGACATAAAGGCAACACGTTTGTTGTCAGGTGAAAAGTCGGCACGTTCACCGAACCGGGTGAGTACCTCGATATTTTTGGGAAGATTATCCAGCGGATTTCCGGGCTTTCTTTTATCTGCAAAAGGGAACAATAAGATAAAAGCGATAAGCAATGGTTTCATGTTGCAAGTCTTTATAATGAGAAATAAGATGGGGCGGATTAAAATTATGCTTTTTATGCTATTGTCGGGTGGAGACTGAATTTAGATTTTGGGCAACAACTTGTCCCGCCAATGCGGGAAAGGATCACGAAGGTAAAGAGAGCCGCAGAGAATGTATCTTTGAATATGCAGAAATATATTTTTCTTATCATCCTTATTTGTCACGGAATAGTGGCAATGGCACAGGTGGCGGTACGGGATGAACCAAGGCATCACAATGTTTTTGAGAATGAGTATGTGCGTGTGCTGGATGTGCATTTTGAGCCGGGAGATACCACGCTGTTTCATATACACAGCACTCCTTCTGTTTTTATTTCTTTTACAAAGACCATCACGGGTTCACAACTGGCAGGACAGCCACCGGCGAGAAGCACGACTGCTGTACCGGGACGTCTCTCGTATGACAGTCTTGGCACACCACGTATTCACCGCGTGTGGAATGAGGACAGCACCTGGTTTCATGTAATGGACATTGAACTAACAGCGGGGAAACCCCGCCATATGGAACCTGTACTGCAAAATCCTTTATTGAAATTGATCTTCAACCGGTTTATGGCAAACGGATACAGTGCGCAATTGAAGCAAGGTGATAATTTACAATTACCTGTATCCGGAGCCGGCTATTTAATAGTGAGTATCGGGGATGCTGATATCAACGTAAATACACTGCAAAGTCGCCTTCTGAAGCCAGGGCATAGTATCTGGATAGAAGCCGGGCAGGTTTCGTCGATAGTGAGCAATGCACCCGGGAGCTTTGCGATTTTACAATTGAAATAGAATAATTCTTAATTCCTCATTTCCCCGGTATCGACGGCCTTACCTCTATCTTACTCGGCAATGTCCGTGGATTCATATTGAGCAGATCCAATACAAGTTGACCGATATCTTCCGGTTGTATCTTCCAGGCATCTGCATCATTTGGAGTATGATTATTGAAATGCGTTGCAACGGAACCCGGCATGATCGTCGTGACCTTAATACCGAGCTTGCGCAGATCGAGCATAATGGCTTGCGTAAATCCTACGAGACCAAATTTACTGGCATTGTAAGCCGAGGCTTTTTCAAAGAAATTGGTACCGGCAAGGCTTGAAATGGTAATGATATATCCTTTCGAATCCTTTAATGCGTCAAGGCTTGCTTTTACGCTATTGAAAACACCGGTAAGGTTTGTATCAATGGTTTCTTTCCATTCCCTTTCTGTCATGGTTTCAATAGATGAGAAATGCCCTACGCCAGCATTGGCGACCAATACATCCAATTTACCAAAATGAGCAATAGTGGCTTTCACAGCTTTTGTTTCCGAAGCAAGTGAGCTTACTTCAGATTCCAGCGCCAGTACTTTTGAAGGATCTTTAGTCAATGATTCAGCGGCCTGCTTTGCCACGCTCAATGTCCGGCTGGTGATAGCTACTTTCATTCCCTTATCCAGCAAGGCTTTTGCTATCCCATATCCAATCCCTTTGCTTCCGCCTGTTATATAGGCTACTTTATTTACAAGGTTACTCATCGTTATTATTTATACGTTTAAATTAATAATATCATGTTTTCAAACAGGCATCTCTCAGCATCTTCATATAGGTCAGCCCTTTTTCATGGGCAAAGTTAATATTGCGCTCCGGGATATTTTCCGGGTCACTGTAATGTGCCAGGGCTTTGTCGATGCTTTCCTCCCGCAGCAGATGCAGCATCGGATACACAGACCTGTTGGTGTAGTTGGCCGCATCGGTTGGCGATGAGTTGGCAAAGAGATACAACGGATGGAAACTTGCCAACTGATAAATCCCTTCGTAACCGTTTTGCTTCA
>DASYLC010000343.1:0-16937 GCA_036009775.1 Chitinophagaceae bacterium | reverse complement strand
CTGCAATACCGTAACGGGGCCAGCCCGGTTATACTGGTAAAAGTAAATGGAAAAGGCCCGTATCGTTTTATGTTCGATACAGGCAGTCCCGGTATCGCAAAACTGGACAGCCGTTTATTTAATGAATTGAAACTTGTAGTTACCGATTCCATAATGGCGGGAGATGGATCAGGAACGGGTACAAGGGTCCTGCCCATCACGACGATCGACAGGATCGATATCGGGAGTTATATCATCTTGCATACCGATGCCATGGTGCGTAATTATAATACAAAACCGGGACTGGATAGTATCGATGGTGTTATTGGAATGGACTTCTTTGAAAACATGACGCTGGAATTGAATTTTGAGAAAAATAAGTTCATCATCCGCAAAGGGCAATTGAGTGCCGGTGAAACAGGAGTAGTGGCTTCACCTTATATTCATGGTGTTCCCGGTATAAAATTGTCGGTTGGCAATAAGACCTTTAATTCCATTTTTGATACCGGCAATATGGGCGGGCTTACATTCCTGGGTTCAGAGATACCACGGGAAATAATGGCGGGTGAGCCGAAGGTGACAGGCCATGCACAAACGGTGTCCAATACTTTCGAAATAAAAGAGGTCGCACTGAATACCGTTGTCAGCATTGGTTCCATTGTTTTTGAGAATCCGGTAGTTGCACTTAATGATATGTTGCGGCAAAGCAATATCGGTATCCGGTTTGCAAAACAAATGAATATAACCTTTGACAGAACGAACGAACTGGTTAAGCTTGTAAAATATACACCGCGGACGGCTGTCCTGAATGCCGGCGTAAGGAGTGAAGTAAGGTCTGCATTAAGTGAGTACACCGGTCAGTATGGCGACAGGAGCGTTACGGCAGGTACTGATGGTTCCCTGTATATACAAAGACCAAACGGGATGCTCCTAAAAATGGTGCAGGCTAATAAAGATGAGTTCTCGCTTGAACAGGTAAAAGAGGCTGCTTTTGTATTTATACGAAACACTGCCGGCATCGTTTCCGGTATCAGGATTAGCAGGGATGGCGGAGCAAATTGGGAAAGCGTTACTAAAAATGAATAGGTATACGCCGGACCAAAATGCCAACCGGCATTATTCTTCCACCTGTAATGTTTATCACCACTCCAAAACAATATGTTGCCAGTTATCCCTTATCCCCCTGTTAGGGGGATGATTTTCCATTTTGATGATCCTATTTTCAACACGTCAATAAATTTTAGTTAGGTAATCAATGAGTCATTTTTTGATACTGGTGAAAGGGGGGCAGGGTATAAGCCTGGAAGATATCAATGTCATTGACAGGAAAATATTCTTAACACGATGGAAGGAATGGCTCCGGGGATTGAGGCGGCGTAAGACATTGATAAGCGGGTCACCTTTGGCAACAGAAGGAATGGCAGTGTATCATAATGGTAATATCGAAACCGTTCCGGATAACTATGATATGGTTACGGAAATGATCACGGGATTTTGCCTAGTAGAAGCAAAAGATGAAACGGAGGCGCTGCAGATCCTGCAAACATGTCCTTTCCTGGATGATGAATTTACCAGTTGCGAACTAAGAAAGTGCAGGAATTTCGTGTAAGGAACAGCTCAACAAATAGTAAAAAATGAAATGCATGAAAAAATTAATTATCCTGGGCGTATTTTTTTACGGCACTCACGCAACGGGCCAGACGGCCGCAGATTCTGCCGCTATCCGTACTGCGGCATTGGATTATGTAGAAGGGTTTTTTACTGCCGATACGGTAAGGCTTGCGAGAGGTCTCTCTCCCCAGCTTGTAAAAAGGATCATCGATGACCGGGGCGGTAAAAGTATTTTGGGCACCATGGGACAGAAAGACCTGATCGGGTATGCAAGTGCAGGACAGAAAATGCCCGATAAAAATCCCGCTGAGCCATTTAAGGCAACGATCAATATTTATGATATAAAGAAAGGGATAGCCATCGCGAAGATCAGCACCAATAAAATGCCTGAGTTCTTTGATTATATACAGATCGGCAGGATGAACGGGGAGTGGAAGATCATTAACGTACTATGGGCTTTCAACTGATCAAATGAAATATATGACAGGCAAACAATGTTTTCCGCTTTTGGTTGTATCCATGCTGGTTTGCCTGCAAATGACAGCGCAGCAAAAAGGTAATTCTGCTGCTGTATTTCGCGGAGGGCCTGGAAAGAACGGCGTCTACCCGGGCAATGATTTTAATCATATTGAAAGTAAATGGCAATATAAAACGGCCGGTTCCATCCGTGCTACACCGCTTTATCATAAAGGCCGCGTGTATTCAGGCAGCAGTGATGGAAATATGTATTGCATCGATGCACTCAATGGAAAAAAGCTATGGTCATTCAATGCCGGCAGTGCAATCCAATCTAGTGCTGCTCTTTCCGGCACGGTGCTTTTCTTTACCGACAAGAAGAACATACTCTATGCATTGAATGCGAACTCGGGGAAAAAGATATGGCAAACAAACCTGGAAAAGGACCTGGTCTACGAGTGGGGCTTTGATTATTATCAATCGTCTCCCATGGTGCAGGATGGAATAGTATATGTGGGTAGCGGGAGCGGGGCTATGTATGCGCTGCAGGAAACGGATGGGAAGGTAAAGTGGACGTTTAAAACCGCTTCACTCGTGAGATCATCTCCTTCTTGGTACAGGAATACTGTTTATTTTGGAGATCTGTCGGGAAAGGTCTACGCAGTGAATGCAAAAACAGGTGAAAAGAAATGGCAGTTTGCCACTACGGGTGATACGATCAACAATGAACGGGAAGGGAATGATTATAAAGCGATCATTGCATCGGTCGCTTTAAAAGATGATATCGCTGTTGTTGGTGGAAGGGATGGATTTCTTTATGGCCTTGACGCGGTAAACGGGAATGAACTATGGCGGCATGATTACGAAGGTTCCTGGATCCTGACCTCGGTAGCAATAAAAGAGAATACCGTTATAACCGGTACTTCGGATGGCCGTGTTATCCAGGCATTCGATCTTCGGACCGGGAAGGAACTATGGAAATATAAAACCACATCTACTGTATGGGCATCACCGGTTGTTGTTGGTTCTATGGTGATCGCGGTGGTCAACGACGGGTTTATCTATTGCCTTGATCTTGGTAACGGTAAAGAAAAATGCCGTTACCGGTTGGGTGACAGGGCGCTGTCTTCTCCCGTATTCAACGGGGATGTTATCTATATAGGTAATGATGACGGAAATATTTCGGCGCTTACAACTTCAAACAAAGCACCATCAGGGAAACCGGTAAGGAAAGCTGTATTTTATACCAGTGATGTTTATGGAAAATATATACGACCGGGTATGAATACGGTCATCCGGGATTATTTTGTGGCAGAAGGATATGAATTGCTGAACGAGGAGAAATTGCCTGCCTTTCTCGAAGCGAACAGCAATGCGGACGTTTCCAGCGTGGTTGTTTTTGCTGCCGGGTATTTTCAGCCTGCTATCACCACGGGTCCGTACAGGAACAGTATCCTGTATCGTTATCTTGCCGGTGGCGGAAAGATCGTTGTATTGGGGGTCAATCCGGCGTTACACCGGTTTGATCATACTGCTAAGGAATACAAGGGTCTCGATTATAGCCTTACCGACAGCATCATCGGCATTACTTACCGGCATAACGACCTTCGCAGCCATTATGGATTTTATTCTTCAATACCCACTGTTACAGGAAAGAAATGGGGCCTTACACAAACAATGCCGGGCTATGCGGCGGTAACTACTGACCAGGTTACACCACTGGCTATTGACGAAAATGGAAGAGCGGCCTATTAGGTAAAAAATTACGGACACAGTGAAGGAACAGGGTTTGTGCAATTGTGGATACAGGCGAATATGCTGTTCCAGCTGAACGAAATAAAGAAGATAGCGGAGTTTGGGATCGGGTAGACCGGCATCGTCAATATCAACGGAAGAGGAACGATAATGAATTACTCATAGATATTTTGTTAACGATCTTAGCTGGATCAAACTACAATATGAAACGAATTTCCTTACTGTTATGCCTGGTTGTATTCCTGTTTTCAGGATCATCGTTGAATGCCCAGGGTAAATATCTTGAGACGATCAAAGTAACCGACAGCATATATGTCTTTAAACCCAAAATAGACTGGTTACATGGCAATGGTGTCGCCATCATCGGCAGTGACGGCGTATTTTTCATCGACACCTATATTCAAACCAACTACGCGGAAGAGGCGATACAACGGTTAAAACAAATTACAAGGTTGCCGGTAAAGTATGTACTGAATACGCACTGGCACAACGATCATGTAATAGGTAATTATATATTTAAGAAAAAATTCCCTGCCTGTTCCATTATCGCACACGATGCGACATTTTCAGACATGATAAAAACGATAAAAGAAGCAGTTGCCACGGAAATGAAGGTAAATGATGATGGCATTGCACAGGCGGAGAAGGAATTGAAAGACGGAAAAACGCAGAACACGGGAACACCGCTGACAGGCAGTATGAAAGATTTCTGGGAATGGCAGATACGGGAAGGATACGAATACAGGAAAGCATACAAAGGAAACCAGTTTGCCAATGCAGACATTACGTTCAGCGACAGTATGACCTTTCATTGGGGCAGCCAGACCATCCGCCTGATCCATGTGGCAAGTAACGGACATTCTGCGGGAGATGTGATTGCCTGGATCCCGGAAAAGAGGGTCGTGGTAACCGGTGATATAATAGTCGGACCGACACCCTATGCAACTTATTCCAATATAAAAGGGATGGTGAATTCGATACAGAGTATTATCGACCTGGACCCGGCGGTCGTTATTCCCGGGCATGGAGAGATCGGCTATGACCTGTCTTACCCGCGTTTATTAAAGCAGGCATTCAGCACCTATATCCAGGGGATCGAAAAGGCCATGGAAGATAAGATCCCGTACCGGGAAGCCAAAAAGAGTATTTCATTTCCAGAGATCGATAATAAGATCACGGGGGATGACGAAATAAAAAAATGGGCCTACCGTTCTTTTTTTATCAACTGGATGTTCTACCATATTTATAAAGCACATAATGCATTACCTCTTCCAAAATAACCTTATGAGAAAAATGAAAAGATACCTGTTTGTCACCCTCGTTTTATTTTCTATAAGCGGGACTTGCTTTTGCCAGGACAAGACGGCAGAAATTGATAAAATGATGGATTCGGCCTGGCGAAACGGATATTTCTCCGGGATGATCACCGTAGCTGAAAAGGGCAGGATCATTTATAATAAAGGCTTTGGTTATGCTGACATAGAAAAGAAGCAGAAGATTGATGAAAACACGTTGTTCAACCTCTGCTCTGTCACCAAACAATTCACAGCCATGGCTATCATGATGCTGAAGGAAGAAGGCAAACTGGGTTATGACGATGAACTGGCCCGGTTTTTCCCATCCCTTCCTTATAAAGGGGTCACGATACGGCAGATGCTCTCTCATATATCCGGGTTACCCGATTATATGATACTGGCCATGGAGGAATGGCCGGAGGAAAACAATTATGGGAATAAGGAAGCCATTGAATTGCTGGCCAGATATCAGCCACCCCTTTTTTTTATACCCGGCGAAAAATTCCAGTATTCGAATACGGCCTATATGCTCCTGGCCAGTATTGTAGAAAAACTAAGCAGCAAGACCTTTGCAGGGTTTTTAAAAGAAAAAATATTTGTCCCGCTCCACATGGACAGAACTTTTGTTTGTACAAAAGAGGAGAACGAGGCGATGAAAACCAATATCGCAAAAGGTTATGTCTGGGACCGGCAAACTCTTGCCAATACACCTGCTGAAAATTCTGACCAGTTCAGTAAACAGGTGCGAACGATCATATACCCGATCGGTGACGGGGGCATCTTTTCTACGGCCAGTGATATGATGAAATGGGAACAGGCATTAAAGACGGAGCAGTTGGTTAAGCAATCAGTTCTGCAGGAAGCTTATCAGTCCGCAAAAACAAACGACGGCAAAGAAGCAGGGTATGGGTTTGGATGGTTTGTGGTCAAAGACCCGGCCAATGGAAAGATCGTTCAGCATACAGGTGGCTGGCCGGGTTTCCGGAATGCCTTTGTGCGCTATCTCGATAAAGACAGGGTTTTATTAGTGCTCCGTAATTATGAAATGGAATTTCGCGGCATCCAGCCTGCCGTAAATAATATTCTGGAAGGAAAACCGTATACCATGCCCCAGCCCTCCCTCGCATATGCATTTGCCTTTGTTTCCCTCACTTCGGATGACCAGATCATCCCCGCGGTTTTTAAAAAATTGAAAGGAACCAGTATTATCAACGAAGAAGAGATCAATGATGTAGGGTACAGCCTGGCGAAAAAAGGGTTGAAAAAGCATGCCCTGGAAGTGATGAAAGCAAATGCGGAGTTGTTTCCCCGGTCATGGAATGTGTATGACAGCCTGGGTGAATTATACCTGGCGAATGGAGATAAAGAAAATGCCCGCCTGAATTATAAACGATCTCTCGAACTGAATGCAGGCAATGAAGGCGCGAAAAAGGCGCTGGAGAATTTATAAACAGTTTTTATTTCGTGACCAGGTTAACGCCACTCGTAACACTAAAATTAGCCGTGGGGTTTGCATTCAGGGTTGTTACTTCGAGGTTGCTGGCCAGTAATACCTGGCTTCCCGCTGCTAAGGTCAATGATAGTAAACTCCGTGTATTGGCACTGCTCTGGTCGAAATTCAATGTGCCTGCCTGTCCTGTCAGGATCAATTGAGAACCGGGAGAACCCGATAGTACTCCTGTGCCATCAATGACGCCGGTGATGGTTAATATGTTAGTTCCTATGAACAGCGATTTGGCTGCATTCAGCGTGAGGTGACGGATGGAAATTGCACGCGGTAATATTGGGGAATGTACATTCGTCGCGATAGTTATATCGGCATCCTTATCGGGTGGTACTCCACAACAGGCTGACCAGTTAGCAGGGTTGTCCCAGTCGCTATTAATATCACCATGCCAAACATATCCTGTAAAACCAGCATCCTGTATGGTGCTGCCGGTGGATAAGGTCCGTGCGCTATCATCATAGACCAGCGCAGTCGGGGTGAAAGACAGACGATAACTCATAAGGTTATTGCCAATAGCTTCACTGATCCCCCTGCCGGCGTAGGATAGATTTCCGCCACCCCAATCAAATAAAATGATCGTTGTATCCTTTCCCGGTGCCGTTGCTCTTACTGCAACAGGACCATTATAATAAGTCACATTGGAGAACGTGGTTTTAGCCTGGTTGTCTATGCGCAATACCAACCTGTTGGCAACAGGGCTGTTCCAGCCAATAGTATAAACAGGATTGCCGATACCACCGGCGGCAGCGGCTGCATTACCTGAACCGCCGGCATAATCGTTGAAAAATTCGGCAATGTTGATGCCGAGCAATGCATTGAAATGATCCCTCAAACTATCGGCTGTAGCGCTTTTGCCAGCTATTGCTGTTTGATAATTGGTAAGGGCCTGGAAAAAAATAGCATCGCCGGACAATGCACGCAGCATGGAAACGATCATGCCGCCACGTTGATAAACGGAATTGCCATAGCCGGTATTCCAGATCGTGGCGCTGTTGGCAATGTTCCCATCGGGTATCCATGCACTTACCGTATTGCTTAATGCGGAGTTCTTTGTGTTTACACGCATGGAATGTACATTAAGACCCAGGGAAGGTACCAGTTCACCTGCGAGTGATTCACTATAACGGGCAAATCCTTCAGCGAGCCAAAGATCGTTCCAGGTCGAGAAGGTTACGTTGTCGCCAAACCATTGGTGCATCAGTTCGTGCGATAAGGTCGATACGCTGGCCATAGCACCAGTAGCAATACCTGAAAATGTCTGGTGTTCCATACCGCCTGCACCGACGAGGCCATCATAAAAACCATGCTTCTCGAGTTTGAATGGATAATCGCCGAATTTCTGACTGAATGCCTGCAAAACCAGGTTGACCTTATCCAGTGCAATGAGTGCATTATTATAATAGGTAGCGGGCTTTCCGCGTAACATATAATATTGTACGGGGATGGTGGTTGCACCAACCTGTACATCACGATAATAGCGGTTGAATTTACCTGCGGAAAGACAAACGAGATAGGAGGCAATGGGGTAACGTGTTTTGTACCCGAATGTCCGGATGCCACCATTGATGGCGGAATCGATCAATTTGCCATTAGTGGCTACCCAAAATGTATCGGCGCCATTCCAGGGTACACTGACATTGATATCCATCGAATCTATCTTGTCCTGCATATCGGCTTTGCAGGGCCACCAGTCGCGGTCTTCATAGGATTCCGAAAGTGAACCAACATAGAATTGCTGTACACCGGATTGGTCAGTGTATGAAGAACGCTGATAACCCTGGGCGGCACCCGAGGCAGGCGGTGGCGTACCGGAATAATTAATGGTGATCGAGTCCGGTGTGTTGATAGCGGGAATCAAAACAGGTAATGTAATCGAAACTATGTTCACATTGCCTGTGGAAGGGAAGCCGGTGGTACAGGCATTACCATGGTGAGTAACCGATAATGACCCATTGTTGAAGGAATTTTTATTCAGGTCAAGACTGATCATGGAAACGGATGGCTGTGTTGTTATAAAATGGATCGTAACAGAACCTGTAATATTCTTACTGGCATCATTGGGGTTCACGGTCCAGTTGATGCGGTTATATATAACATTGATATTGGAGCCTGTACCGCTGGTGCCGGTAGAATTGGAAATAGTAGTATCCGGGGCCGGACGAAGCGGGTGCTGATAGGTACCATCGGTCTGTGCAGCGCCCTGTAAACAGGATAGTAACAGGATAAACAACGAAAAGCCTTTCATTTTAAAGTCGGGTTTGCCAGGGAGTATCTATAAAATTAGGAATAATACCACAAAGCCTTCCGGACTATTCCAACTCCGGTTAAGTTGAAGCAGGAGGTAATATCCGCAAAATGATAGTCGGTTCGATTTTTGATCGGTCTTACCAATACAACTAAAATTAAACTATACCACATGAAACAATTTATCATTGTCCTGGTCGCCCTTGCAACCGTTCAGCCCGCATTTTCCCAAAACGTCGGTATTGGTACCACTAGTCCGGGCGACAAATTACATATCAATGCGCCATCGGGCGTCGATCCGTTTCGTGTGGATATTAATAACAATACCAAACTGCGGGTATGGGCCGATGGTGGGGTGTCTATCGGAAGTTTAGCTCCTCCTCCTGCCGACGGCCTGTTAGTGCAGGGCACGCTTCAACCGCAAAACAATATTTCTACACCGAATAAAATGTACATTGAATCTACCGCCGACAGCATGGTTATCAAAGCAGGCGGAAGCAGGGTGATCATCGCCCCGAACGGAGATATCACGATTGAAACAGACGGTACCTCAACATTGAATATTGAATCGAACGGAAACCTTTTCGTCGAAGCCCAGGGTAACCTCAATTTAAAAGGCGCTGCTGTCAACCTCGAAGCTGCCGGCAACCTGACCATAAAAGGAACCACGATCAACCAAATAGCTTCCACGAATATTTCACTGAATGCTGTATCGATCAACCAGGCAGCTTCCGGATCTATTGGACTGGCAGCTGCAACGATCAACCAAAATGCGTCTGCAACCGTCGCCATAAACGGTGCTATCATCACTTTAAACGGTGGTGGCAGGCCTCTTGCACGCCTGGCCGACCTGGTTTCCGGAAATACTATTATTTCGGGTAGTCCAACGGTATTCACTAACTAACTGATCATACTGTATAATGTAATCTTACTGGAAGAACATACCGTAGTTTCTACTTTGCATTGACTGAATGCGCTATTTCAACGCACTCATTACTGCTTCTTTTCGCCGTTTGGATATAGTGAGCTGCTTGCCGTCATGCATCACAACGGCTCCTTCCCTGTCAATTTTTGTAACATATTTTGCATTCACCAGGTACGATTTATGGATCCGTAAGAAACCATGTTCTTTTAAAAGGTCCTCATAATCCCCGATCGTTTTTGAAATAAGTATTGGCTTTGCTTTCAGAAAAGTAAACCGGGTATAATTATTCTCCCCTTCGCAATACAGTATGTCATCCGGGGCAAAGAATGAAACTCCTTCTGTAGTGGATAAGGCCAGCTTGAAATTTTTAGGGTCTTTTTGCTGCAGGTTGGTGAGCAGGTTGGAAACGAGTAGTTGCTGATGCTGGTTTTGTTGCTTTACAATATGCCGGCTAACCGCATTTTTAAGATCGATGGTATCGATCGGTTTTAACAGGTAATCCAATGCACTGAAACGGATGGCTTTGATGGCATATTGATCGTACGCCGTTGTAAATACGACATCAAAGTCATTGGGAGTAGCCATATTCAAAAAATCAAATCCATTGAGCTTTGGCATCTCGATATCCAGCATCACTAATGTCGGGTTAAATGTTTTCAGCAATTCCAATGCCTTTGTTACGTTATCGCAATAGCAGATCTCTGTTACCGCGGGAATATGTTTTTGGATCAGCACTTTCAGGATATTGCCTGCGGCGATCTCATCATCTATAATTAATATTTTTGTCATGGTGTTTAAATTGCCGGCCGGTTTATTATGTATCGGTTTCTAAATTGGAGGGAAAGGAAATGATGACTTTTGTCCCTGTTGCATGACCGTTCTCATCTTTTTTATCAATTGTTTGCCATTGAATATCAGCATTCAGTTGCTGGCTCAATACGGACAGGCGTTGTTGCAATATCGATGTTCCCCTGGACGCAAACTGCTCGCCGCCCAATTTTTGTTTCCGGATAGACGCCGCTTCCTCCCGGCCAATCCCATTATCTTCAACAGTAACAAATAGTTGTCCTTTTTCTTCCTGGTAAGTAATGGTCAGCGTTTGAATACCCTCTTTATTACGCAGCCCGTGCCAGATCGCATTTTCGACGATGGGCTGTATTATCAGCGATGGTATCATGGTGTCATTTATATCCTGCAGGCCCGACGTATCGATCGTATAACTAAACGATTCACTGAACCTCAGCGACTCAAGCGATAAGTATAAGTGCAGCATTTCTATCTCGCTGCCCAGGGATATCAGCTCCTTTTCGGAATTGTTCAGCACCATACGCTGCAGCCTGGAGAATTTAGAAAGATATTCATAAGCCGCGTCTACTTTGTTGGTTACGATACATTCCTGTATCGCATTGAGGCTGTTAAAAATGAAATGGGGGTTCATCTGGCTTCTCAGGGCTTCCAGTTTCGCTTTGGAGAGCTGTTCACTCAGTGTGTACATTTCTTTCTGGGCCTTGAGTTTTTCTTCTTCAGTTATTTTAATATTATTTTCCCGTTTTTTTACGATCAGGTAAATAAACAAGACCAGGGCTATTGATACGGTGGTAATAAACCACCATGTTTTCCAAAAAGGCTTTTTAATAGTAAAAGGAATATCGAGTGTGTTTTTTACGGGGTTACCATATACATCTGTTGCTTTTACATGCAACACATATTTGCCGGGTTGCAATGTATTGAAGGTTACTTCGGAACGGTTTCCCAGGTCGATCCAGTTCATATCGGATCCCTGTAACCAATAAGAATAGTTCACCTTTTCAGGTTCAGCAAATTCCAGTAGTCCAAACCTGAAAGAGATCCTGTTCTGCCGGTGCGACATCCCCGACAGCTCATCCTGGTCTGTGATATGGCCGTTGACCTGGATCTCGTTTAGATGAAGTAACCTTTCTTTATTGACCCGCTTTAAAAAACCATCCGGGTTTATATTGACCAGTTTCCCCCCAAATAGAAAATAGATATGTCCGTCCTTTGCTTCAAGGCTGCTGCCAAAATAATTACTCAGTTTGTCAGGTGATTCAGGGAATACATTGATGAACCTGTTCGTTTGTGCATCATATAAATTAACGCCGCCCATTGAACCTACCCACAACCTGTTCTTTGAATCGGCACAAAGCGTGAAACTAAAATCATGCAATAGCCCGTCTGACGTAGTGTAAACGGCTACTTCTTTTGTGGAGAGTGTATATTTAATCAGTCCATTTTGAGAGGTCACCCATATATTCCCCTTACCATCGTCGGCAATATCCCGGGTGTTGATAAATGAAAAATTCAGTGCTTCCAGTTTTTTGGTCAGGAAAAAAGTATCCGTTCTGGCTGTTTGCAGGTTGCGTCTTACCAGGTCGGGTGCCTGGTCGAGGTAAAACAAAAAATTACTGTCTTTTGAAACACAAAGCTGCCTGGAGAAACCGATGCCTTGTATCTTCTCCAGCTGATCAGTTCCATTGTAATGGTAGATCAATCCATTCTGTTTCTTAAAATAGATATCCCGGTCATTACGTTTAAAGATCCATCCCATTCTTGTCGGGTCACCTGTCAATGAGCGGTACCTGTTGGCTACCGGCGAACCTAACCGCATACCCTGCGATGCCGTATCCCATAATAGCAGCGCCCCATTGATACTGATATACAGGTTGTTACTTTCACCCGTAAATACATAGTCATATTTGGTGTTGGCCTTGTCATCGACAGGAAAATACCTGCTGTTGCCACTGAAGATATTATAGCTGAACAAGCCGCCCGCGAAGAAAGGCACGTAAATATTTCCTTTGGTATCCTGCGAGATAATGCCCGCGGCATAGTTGATATTGATAAATTCTTTTTTATCACTCAGGTATCGCTGCTGAACAATATGATCATAGTAATCAATAATAAAAATACCATCGTCAGTTGTCACCCACATCCGGTCAAGATAATCTTCTGAAAGGGAGTATACCCAGTCTGTCCGGATCAGGCTATTCGCATTCTCATGCCGGATCGGTGTAAACTGCTTAGTATCGTTGTTGAAAAGGAGTAACCCGCCATACCGGAACCCTATCCAGACATTATTGTGATGATCAACAGCCAGTGAAAAGCAACAGTGCCAGGCATTTTTGGGAAAACGGAAAGAGAAGGAATCCAGTTTTTCCGTAAGGATATTATATTTCATCAACACAGAATCCCGGACAATAAAATAAAGATTGCCGGCACTATCACCGCAAAGTTCGCTTCCCCCGTTATATTCTTTTACTTCGAGTAGGCTGAATATTCTCTTATGTCCGGGATTATTGAACTGATGAATGAACTGACGGGTCTTAAAATCATAGAATACGAAATAGCCGGAACTGTACATCCATATCCCGCTATCGGTCTTGACAGCGCTTTTATAATACAGGTTATTGGCAGGAATACCTTTGCCGGACCGTTCTTCATCCGGTATCAGGGAATACTTACCTGTCAGGTACTCCATCACAAATAACCCAACATTGGTCTCGATCCAGATAGCATCCCTGTCATCCTGGAAGATGCTAACGATATAACCTATATAATCATCTTTACGCCGTGGAGATCTTAATTTGTAGTGCAGTATGATCCCGGTCTTCGGATCCAGTTTGTCAAGCCCCCCGGTTGTACCCGCCCAGATAAAACCCAGCCTGTCCTCAAATACCGCGTGCATTTCTTTGCTGCTTAACGAGGCAGAATCCTTTCCTGATCTTTTGTAGACCTTTATCGATGTGCCTTCATGTTTGTGCAATCCGTTGTAACTGCCAAACCACATATTGTTTTGCCTGTCCTTTACCAGGATGGTCAACTGGTTGGTGGCTAAGCCCTGGCCTGTAGTTATATGATAACTTGTTTGTGTAAATGCGCTTGATATGAACAACAACGTAAATACTGATAAGGAGATATATTTTTTACAGGGGATAGAAGTGATTTAGGTTAAAAGTAGTCTAATTAAGCACCCCATTGGTTTCGTTTCCTCAATAAGATATCCCGTTACCTAGTTCAACACCGGTCCTGTCACTGGTATTACCGTTGCCTAAGCGGGGTGCACCAATCCTAATCCACAAATAACATTGCCTAATTGCGCCAGTTTATCCGTTGAACGCGGCACTACTTTCACCGCCAATCAACAAACAACGACCGATATGCCGGATACACTTATCATCAAGACAACCGAATTGGAAGAGGAACTGAAAAGAACAGGGCTATGGCAAAAGGATACGCCCGCCTGGGTACAGGAGTATGATGCCAGTACCGGTATGACCCAAACCGGTTTTGCCCAATGGTTGCAATTTGTTTTTGTCCCCAATCACCTGCAGCAGCAAAAAATGATACCCGCGGGTGAAAGAAAATTCCTGGTACCGCAGGCCAAAAAACATTTTAGTGATGATGTGCAAAAAGGAAAGCTGCTTCGTATCCTGATCGAAATTGATTCCTTATTATAAGATCGAAAAACTAAACACTCAACAAACCAGGTTCTAAATTTTATATCATGAAAAAATTATTGTTCTTTACCACATTGTTCATTTTCTCCGGTAAACTGGTTGCCCAGAGCGTTGGCATTGGAACTACTACACCGGCTGCCAGTGCTATGCTGGATGTTGCCGCAGCAAATAAGGGGGTACTGTTACCACGCGTTGCCCTTACCGATATCAATGATGTTATAACGATACCATCCCCGGTGACTTCTTTACTTGTTTATAATACGGTCACGGCAGGGGCAGGCAGATTTGCAGTAAGCCCGGGATTTTATTACTGGAACAGCATATCTCTTTCATGGATACCCGTTGTTGTTGGCGACAATAGCCTTAAAGGTGCATGGACACTGGGCGGCAATATTGCAACATCACCTGTCAATAATTTTATCGGAACCACTGATAACCAGTCACTGCTTTTTAAATTAAATAATATCAATGCGGGTTACCTGGGTATTAGTGGAAATACATATTGGGGTTTGAACAGCGGCAATATCAACAGTAATGGAATAAGCAATGTGGCTATTGGACGTAATACGTTGTTTCAAAATATTAATCAGTCCAATCTTGTCGCCGTAGGTGACTCCGCATTGATGAACAATGGAACAGGAGCAGTTACTTCCGTACAGGCAATAAAAAATACGGCTGTAGGTTCAAAGGCTTTGTATACGAACACCGTGGGTAGTTATAACACTGCTTTAGGTTTTAATACATTGATTGAAAACACAAGTGGTACACAGAATACCGCAACGGGAGTAGACGCTTTACATTATAATACAACCGGCTTACTGAATACAGCTACGGGAATAAACGGGTTGTTTTTAAATTCAACCGGTTCATTCAACAGTGCCGGGGGAGCAAATAGTTTGGTCAATAATATTAATGGCAATAACAATACGGGAAATGGTTTTGGCACATTATTCAGCAACACGACCGGTTATAGTAATGTCGCTGTCGGTTCAAACGCTTTACGGTTGAATACGGTAAGATCCAATCTTGTTGCTGTCGGTGATTCGGCCTTATTCAATAACGGGGTTGGAGCAAGCGGGTCTTTATTCGGTGAACAGAATACCGCTATCGGCTCCAAAGCTCTTTTCTCGAATACAACCGGGTATGTCAACACCGCCAGCGGTTATCAATCACTCTATAGCAATATATCAGGGCATGAGAATACTGCCTCCGGGGCAAAAGCGCTTTTTTCCAATACAACAGGTTACAATAACACCGCTACAGGCGCTTCCTCGCTTGCGGTCAATGGAGGGGGATATAATAATACGGCCAATGGGTACCAGTCATTGCTCGTCAATACTACGGGCGCCCATAATACATCGCAGGGCGGACAGTCGCTTTGGTCGAATACGACCGCCAATGGCAATACAGGAACAGGTTTCCAGTCACTGTTTTCAAATAGTACCGGTTTCAGTAATGTAGCCGTTGGCATTGCGGCGTTGCATAGTAACCAGGCGGGAAATAATTCAGTAGCTATCGGCGATTCGGCCCTGTTCTCTAATAAGCAAGGTGAAAATGTTGCGGTAGGGTCCAAAGCGCTTTTCTCGAATATCGATGGCACTGGCAATACTGCTACAGGCACCCGGTCGCTGTTCACCAATACAATCGGTTACAATAATACGGCTACAGGTTCGTACTCTCTCCCGGTCAATGGAGGAGGATATAACAATACGGCCAATGGATACCAGTCAATGAACGTAAATACTGCGGGTTCCCATAATACATCGCAGGGCAGCCAATCACTTTGGGCAAATACGATCGGTAATGGCAATACCGGAATAGGTTTCCACGCACTATTTTCAAATAGTACCGGTTTCAGTAATGTAGCGGTCGGCATAGCAGCATTGTATAGTAATCAGTTGGGAGCTAATTCAGTCGCGATCGGTGATTCGGCTTTGTTCTCGAACCGGCAAGGTGGTACTGTCGGGGTAGGATCAAAAGCGCTTTTCTCCAATACCACCGGTGCACATAATACAGCTACCGGAACTTTCTCTTTATACAGCAATAATGAGGGAAACGATAATACAGCGACCGGGTTCAGTTCCCTGCAGGCTAACGATATTGGTTCCCGGAATACGGCAAACGGGTACCAGGCACTGTACTCTAATTCAGGTGGAAGCTTTAACAGTGCTGTCGGAACTTTCTCGCTGGCGTCCAATGATAATGGTAATGATAATACGGCGATCGGCTACATGGCATTGATCCAAAGTACTGCGGGAAATAGTAATGTGGCAGTAGGATCACATGCATTATCCAGCAGTCTTATGGGCAACAATAACACAGCGGTTGGAAACGGTTCGCTGGGAACCACTACGATAGGCATCAGTAATACAGCCCTGGGTGCCGGTGCCGATGTGAATTTCATCAACATCTCCAATACCACTGCTGTGGGATACAATGCAAAAGTGGACAATGCCAATTCCATGGTTTTTGGGAATACTGCCGTCCTTGCCTGGGCATTTGGCAGGACCAGTGTTGCCAGCGGGAATGCATTGCAGGTTGGTACGGGTGCATCCAATGGTAACGGTGCACGATTAACAGCGGGAGGAGTGTGGACGAATGCATCGGATTCGGCGAAAAAAGAAGATATAAAAATATTGGATGGCGCTGCCATTTTACTCAAACTAAAACAACTGCCTGTCACTTCCTGG
>DASYLC010000342.1:0-5614 GCA_036009775.1 Chitinophagaceae bacterium | reverse complement strand
GTTGTTCTTTGTCATTTCCTTGTCTGTGAGCATATTCACATCAAAGCCCATTTGCTCCAATGCTTCAGGAATTTTGTCACCGGCACCGGGTATATAGCCGATCTTCTTATTATATATCTTAAGATCCAGTTTCTTATTCGTTACAGTAACAGGAGTGAAATAATTAATGTAGGGAATATGATCATGTTTTACTTCATGCAGGTTATAATATACATCGGCGATATTCCCGTTCGAAGTTGAGAAAAGATAATATTCATTGTCCTTACTGGCGCTGATATCGTAGGACACCTGGGTGTTTTGATTTTTTGCAGCTATGAATAATGAATCAGGATTGAACCTGTATTTGGGCTGATCCGTTTCTTTCATTCCTATAGAACCAAAATAAACGGCGACATTATTTTTTTTAGCGACAACATTCAGGTTTCCGTTGAAAGTATTATTCCCTTTGGATATGATGAGTTTCTCATTGGGTGACATTACCACAGAGGGGATGACCACCAGCGGTTCGTATAACTCACCCTTTACCGGGTCAGTGAATTTATATTTCACCGGTCTTACCAGTTGCATATCCTGTCCTTCGATAGCCAGGTCCACCAGCATAAAGAAAGAAGCATCCACATCCGGCTGCCCGATAGATGTTTGCTCGGTCACATTAAAATAACCTTCCTCCATTTTATTCTCGAGCCAGTACGGTTGTGTCTGGCGGGTCGCCGGGTGTACATAAAATGTTTTGGTGTAATTGAAGTTCCTGTTCTTTGCCAGCGGCTGGTTGAATACAGAATCGATCACCAGCCCGGATGCCACTTTCACTTTTTTCAATACGACGTCGGCGCCCAGGCGGTTATTAAAAGAGAAACTGATCCGGATCGAATCTGTTTTGACCGCGAATTGTTCTGCTGTGGTAGCATCTATAAACAAGCCACTGCATTGCTGGATCAGTTGTTTTACTTCATCCAGTTTTTTTTGCTGCCAGTAACCATTTGGAGTGTTGCGTAATGCTGTATATAGTTGAACCAATGCCTTCACCGATTTTTCTGGATGTAAAAAATCAAAAGAGGCTGCGATATCGTTCACCATTTTTTCAATGGCTTCTCCACCGGCCACTCTTTTCCAGCTTTGGTCAATTCCTTCCATCAGGTCATTCACCGGCTGATCACCTTTGGTGGCTTTGAAATATTCCAGCGCTTCGCCCCTGCCAGCCGGAACGCCAAAGCCCTGGCTCTTGTGCTGGCTGCGGCTTTCAGCGGCTATCTCACCATAACTCTTTCCCAACAATGGGTTATAACCGCCTACATCGATTTTATACTGATCATCTCTTGTGGTATTATTCCCACCAAAGTTGAATGTGTTCCATAATACTCTTTTGGCCTGCCATACGGAAACTAATTTCAATTGCTCCGGGAAACGGTTTGGATCGGCTGCAGCTGCAAAAGCTTCATTAGCAAGTATCCCTGATGCGGTATGATGACCATGACCGCCTTCGCCTGTAACAGGAAAACGGTTGATGATGATATCGGGCTGGAATTTCCGGATCACCCATACCACGTCGCTTAATATTTTTTCCCTGTCCCATTTTGTAAAAGTTTCTTCAGGGTTTTTGGAGAATCCAAAATCATAGGCCCTCGTGAAGAATTGTTCGCCTCCGTCAATTCGTCTTGCTGCCAGTAATTCTTGCGTGCGGATCAACCCGAGTTCGATACCCTGCTCATCGGCGATCAGGTTCTGACCGCCATCCCCTCTTGTGAGTGATAGATACCCGGTGCGGTATAGACGGTCCTTGGATAACCAGGCGATCAGTCTTGTATTCTCATCATCGGGATGCGCGGCGATATAGAGAACGGATCCGAGTACATTCAATTTTTTTATGGCCTGGTACATTTCTGCGGATGTCCAGCTGGGTGGTGCCTGTGCATGTAATGTAGCGGTAAAAGAAAGAACAGTTATGGAAAGCAGGAGTACAATTTTCTTCATTACACCGGTTTAGTTCACGAATATACTGCTTGTTAAAAAAGCAGCCGAAACCGTTTAAATAAATAAAGCCGGCTTTAACAACCGGCCTTATTATCTACAGAGATTATAGTATTAACTACTCTATTCGTTTATCGTAGATGCAATACACCCTCCCCCCTCTCCAGGCATTACGTACAGTCAGTGACGGGATCGCATAGTTTCTACCGGAGACCGTGATACCCGAAGCAGGATGGGCAAAAGAACCGCCTTTCAGAACTATGCCTGCATTTGTTTTGGGCGAAACCCAGGAATGAGAGCAGCATGGCCGCAGCGAACAGCAATATCCCCGGCATACAAAGGTTTTTGGTAGCCGGAAATTAGCCAGCCCTTCTGTTTTTACCCGGTGGCAATTACCCGATGGAGGGGTCTGGTTACTAGGTGACGTTAAAAAGAAGAAACCCGGAGACAGGTGATTATTGCCCCACCAGAAACAGGGCATTACAGAACATCAGCTTACCGTTTTCCCAGAAACTGCGGAACATAACATTGTCGGCGAGATAGACCACTGAACCATTGCCCATGCTTTGAACTCCGAATAACAATCCATCTTTTAATTTTGATTGTATCCCTGTTCCTACAAAACCGGCCACCTGTTTTTCCTTTTTGATCACTCCAACGTTCCAGCCGTCCTTTAAAAATTCGTAGACATTGTCATCCATCTTCAATGTATAATAATAAGCAGGATAACCAAATGCCAGGGGATGGGAATTATCGAGCTCCACTTTCCAGATCGAACCCGGTGTACCACCCGACACGGCGCTTCTTTCCCTGTTCTCATAATTTTTCAGGGCCGCATACGTACTGTCTTTTTTCTCTCCATCATCTGCTTTCTTTGCTTTGATACCGATTTCCGCCTTCGCCAGTTGTGCTACGGCATTTTCAAAAGCGATCACTTTTCCGCCGCGGTTGATCCATCCTTTAAATGCTTCGAGATCGTCCTTATTGTTCAGGAACCGGTAATTGCCATCGGGCATGACCAATACATCTACTTCATTCCAGTTGAGCCGCTCCAGGTCGGTAACAAGCACCTGCGTAACGGGATAGTCGATCTCATTTTCAAAAAAATTCCAAAGGCTGCCGGCTGCTGTAGTACTGATCGCATCACCGGTCGCCATTACGATCCTGGGCGCTTTCACCGGGTGCACTTTATCACTGCCGAAGTCAAACCCCTTATCTACCATACCACTTCCAACAGAATATAACTTTATATTATTAGCGTCCGCCACTTCCCGCACGGTTGTCCAAAGAGTTTTACCAGCTGATTTGTTCGCTGTCCGTAAAATGATAACAGCGCCCCTGTCAAATTTCTCCCCGTTTATTTCAAATGGCTGTTCCGCATACCGCAGCAATACTCCTTTCTTCAGCAGTTGTGCAACTGCTTTTACTGTTCTTACACCATCCCAGGAGATGATATAACCATAGTTCGTTTCCGTGTTGACGACCTTTGTTCTTATTACAGGTCCGCTCACCGCCAGCTTCTCCTTTGAAGCAAATGCGGTCAATCCATACACATACGGCATCGACCATGCCGTAATATCATAAGTAACGGAATCGGATAATTTCGATCTTGGCTCAAATAATACACTGGTCAGGGCTGAACGGGGTTGGCTGGCAGATACGATAATATCATTACCGGCAACAGCAAAACTTTCTTCTTTACCCGTATTATAATTGTAACCCTTCGCAGTGCCCGAAGCACCAAATTCATATCGTATCCCGTTTTTATCCAGCAGGCTGAGCAATTCCTCAATACGCTGGGCATCGGCTGACCTGTTCTTTATAACAAAGGTTTTATACTCACTGCTCCCCCCAGCTACCGCGTTATTAAAATATTTCCTGAATTCCTTTATAAGCCGGCCTGCATTCTGAGATGAGACTTCAACCGTACTCATCGAAGTAGTAAAATGATGCATGGCCCTGTCAGCCAATGTCAATGTATCTTTTTCATCATTCACCACACCCAATCCCCCGGCAATACCTCCCTGCTCATAGGTCATTCCGATCGCCCCGTTATACAACGGGTACGTGTCGCCGTACGAAGGATAAAAAAGATCGAATACTTCACGGGTAAAATACAGCCAGCCGTTCTGATCAAAATATTTTG
The DNA here is from genome assembly GCA_036009775.1 of Chitinophagaceae bacterium. Classification (GTDB taxonomy): domain Bacteria; phylum Bacteroidota; class Bacteroidia; order Chitinophagales; family Chitinophagaceae; genus JJ008. The sequence goes on along the minus strand of DASYLC010000342.1, from coordinate 1,500 downwards.
CGTTACTTTTTCCAATGGTCGTCTGGAAATCCCGTTGCCAGGGTGTTATTACTTCATGAAAGGGTTCTGCTGCAGGGGCAAAATAATAAGGCTCGTTATAACCCTGCTCGTGGTAATCCACATGTACCTGCGGCATCCATTCATTATATTTTTTTACCCGGTACTGGCTTTCTATTTGCGTCTGCCAGGCCCAGTCGCGGTTCAGGTCAAAATTGTAATGATTCGTTCTTCCCTGCGGCCAGGGCTCCCGGTGTTCCCTTGCCAGCGGTTGCGAATTATAATTTTTACCAACTGCAGTGGTATACCAGTTCACATAACGGTCTCTCCCATCGGGATTGATACAGGGATCAATGATCACGACAGTATTCTTTAACCAGTCTTTTGTTTTTGCATTGGAAGGATCGGTCAGGGCATATAATGTAAGCATCGCTGCCTCGGAGGACGATGGCTCATTACCATGCACATTATAACTGAGCCATACAATGGCAGGAGCATTTTCTTCAAGAGGCGCGGCTTTGTCTGCTGCAAGATTAGCCAGCCGGAGATTATTCATCCTGATCTGTTCTATATTCCTCATATTCTCCGGGGAAGAAACAAAAGCCAGCATGAGCGGACGGCCCTCATTTGTCTCACCATATTTTTCCAGTTTGATGGTACTGTTGGCAGCCACATGGTTAAAATAGTTGATTATCTTAAAATGAGGTGTGAACCGTGTCCCGATCTTATACCCTAAAAATTCTTCGGGCGATTTCAATTGTGCATAGGTGGTTGCACCAAGCGAAATAAACAATAAAGCGAACAGGGACTTTTTTATCATATGCTCATGATTTGAGCAGCAATATACAGAATGGACTGTTACGCATTTGCAGATTTCTATTGATGGTTAACCTACCTGCGGTGGTTTGAACCACCCTTCCTTCGTCAGGGCAGGCTGCGAAGATAGTTCACAAAGGGAAGCACATAGACCTTCATTTCCATACTATGTGAAAACCTATGTGCCTACTGTTACGATGTTGTTCAAATCAAAATAAGGCCGGGTCCGGGTGCATTCATCACAAATCCCCTCTTTTATGTAGTTTTAAGGATCTTAATACCTACACCGCATGACAAGGATATCTTTTGTTTTTCCCATTGCGTTATTTCTTTTTTTGAGTTGTAATGCGCAGAAGAATAATGTGCAGGGCCCGCTTCCCATCAACCCTTACCAGTACAGCGGGCAGAAAAAAGTGGTGGCGGAAAATGGAGCCGTTGTATCTGCGCATCCGCTGGCGAGCAAAGTAGGTATCGAAATATTAAAAATTGGGGGCAATGCTATTGATGCGGTGATCGCTACACAACTGGCGCTGGCGGTTGTTTACCCCCAGGCCGGAAATATCGGCGGCGGCGGTTTTTTTGTGGCGAGGGTAAAAAATGGCGCACTCGTCGCGATCGATTACCGCGAGAAAGCACCCGGCAATGCGAACCGTGATATGTATGTGGATCCCGATGGTACTGCCCGTA
>DASYLC010000341.1:0-3072 GCA_036009775.1 Chitinophagaceae bacterium | reverse complement strand
CAGGCACACAAAGGCATGGATATCCAGGAAGCTACAGGGATCACGTTCAGGAACATTAAAGTGATCAGCGATGATACCCAACCCGTGATCGATATAGTACAAAGTGACAAGCTGGTATTTGATAATATCACGTATACCAATGAGGCTAAATTACTTTTCCGTGTAAGCGGCGAAAGAAGCGGCAATATCAACATAAAAAATACAGACGCATCCAGGGCAAAAGAAAAGATCAGCTACGAGCTCGGTGCATCTGAAAAATCCGTAACCATCAAATGAGAAAATCCCTACTTATAATATGCCTGTTCCTCTCTTTGCTGGCGAATGCACAGCCGGGCCTCAAAGATCTTTCCCTGAATTATGGAAAGAAAATGGCTGAGACCGTGATGACAATATGGAAAGATTCTTTTTCGCTGGACGGCAAGGTCGCTAAATGGACCTATGATATGGGTGTTATCCTGAAAGGCTTTGAAGGGTTGTGGTTGAATACGGGAGATGTAAAATATTATAATTATATCCAGCAGCAAATGGATTTTTTTGTAAAGGATGATGGAACCATCCGAACCTATAAACCCGATGAATACAATATCGATCATATCAACAATGGCAAACTCTTGTTGTTATTGTATAGGGTAACACTCAAAGAAAAATATTTAAAGGCCGCCAAATTATTACGGCAGCAATTGCTTACTCATCCCCGTACCAATGAAGGTGGGTTCTGGCATAAAAAGATATATCCTTACCAGGTGTGGTTGGATGGACTGTACATGGGCGAACCATTTTATGCAGAATATGCCATGATCGCTCATGAAGACACTGCCTTCGACGATATCGCCAACCAGTTCATCCGGATGGAAAAACATGCGCGGGATCCAAAAACAGGTTTACTGTATCACGCATGGGATGAAAGCAAACAAATGAAATGGGCTAACCCGGCAACAGGTTTGTCCCCCCTATTCTGGGCAAGAGCCATGGGTTGGTATGGAACAGCGTTGGTGGATGCATTGGAGTTTTTCCCGGAAGCTCATCCCAAAAGAAAAGAACTGATCGCTATCCTGAATCGTTTGGTGAATGCGATCGAAAAACAACAGGACAAAATAAGCGGGTTATGGAAAGACATCCTGAGCTATAATGGTCCTGGTAAAGAAAAAAACTATTTCGAAGCTTCCGCCAGCTCGCAATTCGTGTATACGGTGGCAAAAGGTATAAGAAAAGGATACATTCCTGAAGCAAAGATGCACATCGCATATGATGGCTACAGGGGTCTTGTTAACCGTTTTATCATAGAAGAAAATGGTCAAACTAATCTCCACGGCACAGTGAAAGTATCAGGGCTCGGCGGCAACCCTTACCGCGATGGAAGTTTCGATTACTATATGAGTGAACCGGTGATCGTCAATGATCCAAAAGGAGCAGGTGCTTTTTTAATAGCCTGTAATGAAATGGAAATGCAAAAAACCGTTTCCCTGGGCAAAGGCAAGACCGTGGTGATGGATAACTATTTCAACCGCGAAACAAAAGACGATGCATTCGGTAAAAAGATCGTCTTTCATTATAAATGGTGGGAAAAAGACAACGGTGGCTTTTCGTTCCTGGGCCATGTATTCAATAAATACGGAGCTGCCACTAAATTACTCGATGAGGCGCCAACAGCTGCGAATCTCAAAAATGCTTCGATCTATTTCCTGGTCGATCCTGACTGGCCGAAGGAGAACAAGACCCCCAACTATATTGAACAAAAGCATATCGATGTCCTCTACAATTATGTAAAGAACGGTGGAGTGCTGGTGATGATGGCAAATGACAGCAATAACGTGGAATTCAAGAATTATAACAAGCTGGCCGAACGCTTCGGCATACACTGGAACGAGAACATGCGGCACGATGTGATCGATAACAAATTTGAACAGGGTGCGATCCTGGTCAACCAGGACAATCCTGTTTTTACAACGGCAAAAAAAGTTTTCATTAAACAACTTTGTACCCAGGATCTTAAAAAACCTGCTGTAAGTATATATAGTGAGAACGGTGAAGTGCTGATGTCAGTTTCCAAAGTGGGTAATGGTTTTGTCTTCGCGGTAGGTGATCCCTGGTTCTATAATGAATACGTGGATGGTCGAAAGATACCAGCAGAATACGAGAATTATAAAGCAGCCGAAGATCTTGTGCGATGGTTGCTTAAGCAAGCTGTGATAAAATAATGAGAATACTAACTCACATATTGGTTTATAGCCTGTTTGATATGTTACTATTGCAAAATAATGCTGTAGCACAAAAGGGCACAGGGAAAGGCGGATTGCAGGTGACCACGGTCGCTGCTGATGGCAGTGGTGAATATAAAACTATACAGGGTGCTATCAACAGTTTGCCTGATTCATCGGCAACAGAAAGAATGATCTATATTAAGAAGGGATTATATACTGAGAAACTGTACATAGAAAAAGGCAATATCATTTTTGAAGGGGAGGACAGGGAAAAAACGATCATCGTCGCCAGCATCGCAAGGGATGAATGGCGCTGCGGTCATACCGATGACTGGGGGGTGGCCACTATGAATATCGGCGCCAATGATATTACGCTGAAAGATCTTACGGTCGCCAACAATTTTGGTTTGGATTATACTGAAAGAACCATCTGGTGCGCTTCCGATACTTCCGCAGATAAAATGAAGAAGCTGAGAAAAGATGGTCACCAGATGGCACTACGCACGATGAATATGGCCACCAAACTGAAAGCTGTTAACTGCCGCTTCAAAGCATTTGGCGGTGATACGGTAAGCCCCTGGGAAATAATCAACGGCATGTGGTATTTCAAAGACTGCATCATGGAAGGCGGTGTTGATTTTTATTGTCCCCGCGGCTGGGCCTGGGCCGAGAACTGTGAATTCATTACACATACCGGTCCCGCTGCAATATGGCATGATGGATCTGGTAACAAGGATTCAAAAACAGTGTTGGTGAATTGTAAGTTCACCGGTTATGATGGTTTCCTGCTGGGACGTTATCACCGCGAAGCACAATTCTTTTTGGTCAACTGTTCCTTTGCGAAGAACATGAAAGACGCACCGATCTATCG
>DASYLC010000340.1:0-14006 GCA_036009775.1 Chitinophagaceae bacterium | reverse complement strand
ACACCCAGCGGCTCTTTCATCACCCGGCTGCCGGAGGGCATATTCAGCAAATTGGTGCTTACTTTTTCTGGTTTCATCCAGTTACGAAAATGCTTTAGAGCGGCATTCAATTCAGCGATCACCAACCCTGTTTCCGTAACCCATGTCTCTTCCGGGCTCTTGTTCAGGTCAGCCCGCAGGGCATCGTAGAGGTCCTGTTCATGTTCAAGGATGGACCGTTTCAGTTTTTCCAATTGCTCCCTGCGAAAATCGTAAGACCGCGTAGCGCCACTGTCAAAATACCTGCGCAGGGTCTCCAGTTTAGCAATACCTTCCATTAACTTAATTTTATACCAAGTTATAGCAAATTGTCCGTCAATGACCGATGAATATTACATGATGCAGGCCCTTAAGGAAGCCAAAAAAGCTTTCGAAGATGACGAGATCCCGATCGGTGCTGTCGTGGTTGTCAATGACAAGATCATTGCCCGGGGTTATAACATGACCGAACGGTTGAACGATCCGACTGCACATGCGGAGATGATCGCACTGACATCCGCTTTTAATTTATTGGGAAGTAAATATTTACCGGAGGCGACAGTATATGTGACCGTTGAGCCCTGCCTGATGTGCGCCGGCGCTATTTACTGGAGTAAAATTGCAAAGCTGGTATACGGTGCCGATGATGAAAAGAATGGTTATAAAAAAACAGCAGGCGCCAACTGGCCCTTTCATCCAAAGACAGAATTGGTAAGAGGTGTGATGAAAGAGGAATGCGCCCGGCTGATGACCGATTTTTTTAAAAACAAACGATAAGATGGCCACTTCATCCAAAAAGATCATCGTTACGCATCCCGTCACCGGGATCGAACGAAAATTTGATACCACTATTTACGAGCCCGTAAAAGCTGCTATCATCCAAAGTTTGAAAGGAAGCAATGGAAAAACATTTACTGAACTCACCGATGATGTCGTGAAGACCATCAAAAAGAAAATGCCGGGTTTTAAGGGATCCATTCCGTGGTATACTATCTCTATCCGGCTGGATCTTGAAACAAGAGGGATCGTGGAAACATTTGTTGAGAAAGGTAAAAAGCTGAATCGCTTAAAAAAATAGGCCGCGCCGTAAATACGACGCGGCCATGATATAACTGCCTAAACGTTGCCCTTGTTCTTGTGCCTTGTCTTTTCCTACGGCTTATCCCACCATACTCTTGCATTCAATCCGTCTGTACCACCATATGGAAAGGCTGCTACGGCTGCATTATAATTCGCTGTGTTATTGGCCAGCTCCTGTACCGGATATCCTTCCCTTCTTGGGATCTTATCTCCATTAGCCCCCGGAGCCGCAACCAACAATGGAAAGCCCGTTCTTCTCCATTCTGCCCATGCCTCATAGCCATGTAAGAATAAATGGACCCAGCGTTGAGTAGATATCTGCTGGATAGCTGTACCGGCATTGTAAGGAATTCCGGTTTGTGTCATATAAGTCGCTACACCTGTATTGGATCCGGTCCATTGACGGATAGACTGATCAATAGCCAGGTCATAATTATTTTTTGCTTCCACGTCAGTGCCGGGTATCCAGCCTAATTTAGCAGCCTCCGCTTTAGCAAACAGTGCCTGCGCATAGGTAACCAGGAACACAGGGGAATTTTGCAACCGTATTCCTGACCCCAGCAGTGAAAAATTGTTGATAACAACAGTTACAGAACCAGGCAATCCATAATCAAGGCCTACATAATTTCCCGCGGTGTTCTTATTGGCAAAAACAGGGAGTCGCGGGTCATTCACAGGAATCATATAATCGACGAGCGGTTTGCTTACTGCAAACCAGTTTCTTTGCAAACGGGTAAATGAGTTATACCAGTAATTCTCATTCACGGGATCCAGCAGGTGCGGGTAAGCAAAATTATCAGTATTCGCAATCATGATACCATTGGTAAGCGCTTTATTGAATTCTAAAGCTCCTTTAACCGGGTCGATCCTGGAAAGCCGTAATGCCATTAATAAGTGAATAGTGTTCCCGAATTTTTTCCATTTTACCATATCCCCCGCATACATAATATCATTCTTGATGTTACCCGTAATAATGGCAGCATTGGCCTCATCCAGTAATGCAAACATGCCATTGTAGATATCTTGCTGTTTGTCATATTTCGGCGTAAAATTATCTTTTGACTTCAGCGCTTCAGAAAAAGGAAGATCCCCCCAGCGATCGGTCATATGCCAGAAAAAATATGCTTTTAATATCTTGGCTACTGCTTTCTGGTTTACAACAGGACCTTCATTCGCATCCAGGGTGGAATTAAGCACCGCTTCAAGGTTCATCAGCGGCCCGGTATACCAGCCATAGAAATTAAAACTGATGGTCGTGTACCGTGAATTGTCCGTGAAGGATGTATTGGATAAATGCTGCGGATAATGCACGCCGTACGGAGAAGAACTCATATCGGGTAAAAACAATTCCGCATTGGCAATGAGTTGTGTTCCCGATGCCTTTGTTGGCTTGTTCGGATCCACATTCAGGCTGCCATCAAATTTCTTACAACTGCTGACCAGCACTGTGGCGGCAAGCAGGAAATATATTGATTTCATTTTTTTCATGATTGGTATGTATTAAAATGAAAGATTAAAGCTTACTCCATAAGAACGAACGGTCTGAAATTCGCCTTTTTCCAGCCAGCTGATAGAACCACTGTTATAAGAAAGTTCAGAAGGCTCTAATCCCTTCGGTGCTTTTTGATAGATCATGAGTGGATTGCGGGCTATTAAAGCAACTTTCGCGGATTTAAAAGGAGTTCTTGAAAGCCACTTATTATTAATGTTGAAACCAAGACTTACTTCCTTTAATTTGACATAGGAAGCATCATAAAGCCACTCTTCATAGATCCTCGTACCGATCGTATTCCTGAAATAAGAACGGGCATCCACATATGCAGTTACTTCCTGGCCGGATACTGAAGATATCCCATTTACTTTTACACCACCACCACTTGCAATAGCGTCTCTTACATTGAATCCTTTATCGTTCATAGCAGCTGTTTCTTCTGCCTGCCCTGATTTGATCGCCAGCATTTTTGTCCAGCTAAAGAACTGTCCGCCTGACTGGAAATCGATCATAGCAGACAGGTCGAATTTCCATATCGTAAATGTATTGAAGAAGCCACCGGTGAATTTGGGCAATACGCTTCCAAAATTATGATTGGCCTCAAATAACGGCAGGTTGGCTGCATCCAGCATGATCTTCCCGGTTTTCACATCCCGGAGATAAGACTGTCCATACAGGCTTCCGAATGGTTCACCAACAACTGCGTTTAAGAATATAGGAACACTGGAATATACATTATTATCTAACTGGTATACAGTAATACCCGGATAAAGTTCTTTTACCATACTCCTGTTCCGGGCAAAATTGAAAGTACTGCTCCAGCTAAAGAATTTACCCTGGAAAGGTTGACCATTCAATGACAGCTCGATCCCTTTGTTCTCGATCAGGCCTGCATTCACAACGGTTGCAGAAACACCGCTTGCACCAGACACGTTCAGGTTAATGATCTGGTCCTCATTTTTCTGTTTGTAATATGTCACCTCAAACCCAAAACGATTTTTAAAGAATCGCAGATCCATTCCCACTTCAAAGGATTTTGCAAATGAAGGTTTAATATTCGGGTTATTGAGCAGGTCAGGAACACTAAGTGTGTTAATGACCGGATTTGGCGGTACCCCGGAGTATACAGAACCTAAATTAAAACTTGTTCCTGTTCTGTAAGGATCAAGATCGGCGCCTGCAACAGCATAACTGGCTCTCAGCTTACCATATGACAAAGGCTTCCATTTTAAAAGGTCACTGAACACCATACTTCCCGAAATCGCAGGGTATGCATATGAATTATTATTTACAGGAAGTGTTGATGAAACATCATTTCGAATAGAAGCATCCAAAAAATAAATGTCTTTATACCCGATGGAAGCCATCCCGTAGATACTTCTTATTTCCTTTTTTGATATAAATGATGAAATATTGGGCCGGGCTATGGATGCTTCAAGGCTATACCAGGCAGGACTTGATAAGCCGCCTACAGTATTACCACTGACAGATGTAAAATTGCGGGTATATTTATTAGCTCCTGCATTTACACTCAAAGAGACGTCTTTGAATTTCTTTGTGTATTGGGCGAGGAACTCATAGTTGAATTCTTTGTTCTGGTATTTTGCAACAGCAAATCCTTCATCCAGTCTTCCTCCCAGCGCTTCTTTATGCGACACATTTTGTGTGTACATATCCGTACGCAGGAAGCCACTCAATTTAAGACCCGTAATAGGTTGGTACGTAATGTTGATATCCCCGAACAAACGATCCCTGTTATCATCATTACTGTTGGCATATGCATCAAAATAAGGATTGTTCCAGTCGCTGGGTTTGTTGGTAGTTATGATACCTGTAGCAGTATTGGGATTTACGTTCCAGTTCATGATCGTCCCGTCCGCGTACCTGTAGTCTTTCAGGCGTTGCATGTCCATATTACGCTGGAACCATTGCACCTGGCCGGTAGCAGTTCCCTGGTAGCCCTGTGAAGGACGAATGGCTTTATTCCTGGCGAGATTCACGTTTGCACCAACCGTTATTCTTTTATTGATGTCCAATGAAGTATTCAGGCCCACATTATTTCTTCTTAATGAAGTATTGGGCATTATTCCTTTGATAGTAGTGTTACCATAACTTAAGCGGTAGGTCATATTTTCATTCCCACCTGTCACCGAGATATTATTATTAATGGTATGCCCGCTTTCAAAATATTCTTCCACGTTGCCGGGATGGGGAACAAAAGGGGTCAATTGGCCGAATTGCGGATCCTGCGGGTACATGCTATAATACATCCGGACCGGTGTGCCATCCATCTTTGGGCCCCAGCTTTCGTCATTGCCATTTACATATTTCTGGCCGTTGGAAAGGGTTTGAAAAGTTTGGTTATTCCCTACACCGTAAATATTTTGCAAAGGCAAAAAGTTACCGGCGTGCTCCACGGAAAAAGCGGAACTATACTGGATCTCTGTTCTCTTATTTCCTTTTTTACCTTTTCTCGTTGTGATTAGGATGACACCATACTGACCTCTCAACCCATACAGGGCAGAAGCTGCAGGGCCTTTTAATACATTCACCGATTCAATATCATCAGAGTTTATGTCCTGTGCGATATTTCCCAGGTCGGGGCCATTACCATTGGAACTGCCAAAGTTGGAATTAGAAACAGGTGTACCATCTATTACGATCAGGGGCTGATCATTTCCATTCAGCGAGTTCACTCCTCTTAGTTTTATTTTTTGTGTACCACCCATGCTGGCTCCAGAAGATCCGACTACCTGTACACCGGCAATTTTTCCGGAGAGGGAACCCAGTACATTCTGTTCTTTGGTCAGTGTAAGGTTTTCACCTTTTACCTGTTGGGTAGAATACCCGATCGATTTCTCCTTACGGGAAATACCCAGCGCCGTTACCAGCACTTCAGACATATTTCCCGCATCGGGTAATACGGCATCATAAGACGATGCGGTACCTACCGTTAATTCGATCGTTGAAAATTCCGCGGAAGAAATGACGAGTACCGGGTTGTTGCCCGTTACCGTGATCTTAAATTCGCCCTTCTCATCGGCGATCACACCATTGGAAGTGCCTTTTTGCTGCACACTCGCTGATGGTACAGGATCACCTTTGGAGTTTTTTACCGTGCCGGTTACCTGGCGGCTTTGGCTGAAAACGATCAGCGGCATGGAAAGAAAAATGATCATCCATACCAGGAGCATCTTTTTTTTCATAAGCAATTAATTAAAAAGTGAAGGTTGGTTTATATAAGCAAAGTCCTAATTCCCGTAGTATTCCGCACTAATCAGCATAATCTTGCAAAAAAATACGCATAAAGCTGCACTTCTAAAAAAAAACTTTTCCCGACCCCCGGATTATTTTGTCACAAAACCGTGACATTGACCTTACAACCGTTTTTGATGTCACAGAGAATAACTGACTTTATGGGAGTAATTGTCGGAAATGGGAACATTTTACAGGAAACCCGGGAGTAAACCTTTAGATAGTAAATTTGTAATCCTTTCAGGAACAAACAATATCAAACCCGGGATCTGAGTATAATCGAAGGACCGGGATCACAACAAAAACGGTTATTTATGGCATTTACATTACCTGCGTTGCCTTATGCACACGATGCACTGGAACCGCATATTGACACGCTGACCATGCAGATACATCATGGTAAACATCACCAGGCTTATGTTGATAATCTCAATAAAGCAATTGCCGGCACACCGCATGAAAATAAATCGCTGGAAGAACTTGTTGAAGCGGCGGGTTCTATTTCTCCTGCGGTACGTAACAATGGCGGAGGTCACTGGAACCATACTTTTTTCTGGAACAGTCTTGCTCCCAATGCCGGCGGCGTTCCTTCGGGTAAACTGGCGGATGCGATCAATGAGGCTTTTGGCTCCTTTGAGGAGTTCAAGACAAAATTTGCTGCCGGCGGTGTGGGAAGATTTGGCAGTGGATGGGTATGGCTCATCATGAAAAAAGACGGGAAACTGGATATCAGCTCAACCCCTAACCAGGATAATCCCCTGATGGATGTGGCGGACATAAAAGGAGTTCCGTTGCTGGGTGTGGATGTCTGGGAACACGCTTATTACCTGAAATACCAGAACAAGCGTCCCGATTACCTGTCGGCGATCTGGAATGTGATCAACTGGGATAAAGTATCCGAACGTTTTTCAGGATAAAATGACTGATCATAAATAAAAAACCCTTCCGCCAACAGCAGAAGGGTTTTTTTATCGCGTTCCATTATTTACATTTTTCCATGACCTCATCCATGATCTTATCGGCCTTCTCGTCCATTTCCTTATCACCTTTTTTAGACTCATACTTCTTACTCATTTTTTCACCATAATCCTCCATTTCCTTTCTCAGGCCTTCGAGGTCCTTTTTTACTTTTTCATCGCTGGGGTCCTTTGCCATCAGCTTTTGCATATCGCAGCGGTAATTCGCCATTTTCTTTACATCACTTTCAAAAGATGATTTGGAACCACAGGAAGAAACTCCTGCTACAACAGCCAGTATAGCCATTGAAAGAAAATACTTTTTCATGTCAATTGTTTTAGTTGTGAATAGATTAGGATACAAAATAGGGATTTTATATTGATTGTGTTCATTGCCTTAAGAGGAATTCAATGCCCCATAATCTATGCTCAATTTTCAATGCTCTGTTATTATGGCACAGGATCATATCCGCTTCCTCCCCAGGGATGGCAACGACTGATCCTTTTGATCGCCAGCCATATCCCTTTAAACACACCATGTTTCTTTAAAGCTTCTGCGGCATAATGAGAACAGGTAGGGGTATAGCGGCATTTCGGTCCCAGCCAGGGAGAAATGACCAATTGATAAATTTTTATCAGCAGGAGAAAAGGAAGACTTAATATGCGGAGAAAAACTTTCACGTTGTTTCGGCACTGAGTTGAGAAAGTTTGAGGAGAACTTTCCCGGTCTTTTCATAGACGTCTTTATAAAGCGGTAATTCTTTCGAAGTATAAATAAAGAAAACATCCATACCGGACCCCTGTTCTTTTAACTGTTCCTGGAAAGATCTTTTTTGCAGGCGCCAGGCTTCCCTGACCAGTCGTTTTACCCGGTTACGGTCCACTGCTTTTTTGAACAGCTTCGTGCTCACCCCTACTCCAAACCGGGTCCCGGCCATCCCGGTCCTGCTCCTGGTATAGCAGATCCGGAACGGATACACACTGAACTTCTTCCCTTCACTGAATAGCAGCTCAGTTTGTTTCCGGCTTTTCAACCGTTCCTTTTTTCCTAATGTGAATTGTTTGGCCATGATGACTGACGGATACAAAACTAGCATAATAAAAAAGCTCTCCCGCAATGCGGAAGAGCAATCAACTATTTTTCTTTCCATAGCCCGTTAACCGGGGCAGGAATTATTTCAATTTACTCTCATCAGAAACAGTCAGCTTCTTGCGTCCTTTTGCACGGCGGCTCGCCAGTACTTTACGACCGTTGGCAGTTGCCATGCGTTTGCGGAAACCGTGAACGGTTTTGCGACGTTTGTTATGAGGTTGGAATGTACGTTTCATAATTATTTCTTTTATCCGCCGAAGCTTGCGCAAAGGCGGGCTTTTTGTTTGAAATGCGGCCGGGAGAACGGACCAGGTTTCAAGTTTCACCAGCAGGTCACCACACCCACTGTTTGTGAAAGGACGGCAAAGGTAAGGGTTCAGCGCCAGAATGCCGAAGGATGGATTATGAAATTTAAGACTTTCTGAAAGGCTTGGTAATCAAAGTCTTTAAGCCCCGAGGTCCAGGTGTCTGGAGCTCACCGGTTTCCCGTAAAAGATCGTTGCATGGTTGTCAAAATCGGTCACCGAATCGGTGGTATAGAACAGCCGTTGCCCTTTCTTACTGCAGCGTGTTTCCATCGCAGGGTGACGTTTAAGGTATTCCGCAAGGCTGGCAGCAACGATCTCACCTTGTGACACCAGTTTTACACCGATCGGCAGGTATTCTTCTATCTTTTCCTTCAGCAACGGGTAATGCGTACACGCCAGGAGGATCACATCGATATTTTCTCCCTTTTCAAAAATGTTGTGCAGGTTCTTTTTTACAAAATGATCGGCGCCATGACCTTTATATTCTTCGTTCTCCACCAGTGGTACCCACATCGGGCAGGCTTCCTGGTAAACTTTCAATGCGGGAAAGAATTTAGCGGTCTCCATCGAGTATGATTCCGATGCTACTGTTCCATTGGTGGCGAGTACACCCACACTGCCTGTTTCCGAAAATGTGCCGATGATCTCGGCGGTAGGCCGTATCACACCCAATACCCGGTTATCCGGGGCGATACCAGGAAGGTCCTTTTGCTGGATCGTCCGCAATGCTTTTGCAGAAGCCGTGTTGCAGGCAAGTATCACCAGCGAACAACCCTGGTCGAAAAACCATTTGACGCATTGCAATGTGTATTGATAGACTGTTTCAAAAGAACGGTTACCATAAGGAGCACGGGCATTATCTCCCATGTATAAATAATCATACTGCGGCAAAGTATGGATGATCTCTTTGAGCACTGTCAATCCGCCATAGCCTGAATCAAAAACACCTATGGGTCCTGCTTTTTGCATAGTACAAAAGTAATGATTGAGGATGGCTGGCTTTAAAAAAATACCCCCGCCAATGGCAGGGGTATCCAATTTTTTATTGGTCGCTGTTTATTTCTGTCCCGGGGTAGCTTTGGGGATCGTGACTTTTAATTTTGCTGCGACAGCCGTGATCATATCATCACCATCCGGCGCTACCAGGAAAGCTTCCTTGGTAAATACATGTGTATAGCCTTTTTCTTTCGCCACAAGTTTGATAGCATCATATACTTTACGGTAGATCGGGGCCAGGAATTCATTCTGCTTGGCTTCGAGTGTCTGGTTAACGATCTGTTGCCAGTTCTGGATCTGATAGATTAGTGAAGGCAGTTCTTCTTCGATCTGTTTGCGTACAATAGCCGGTGTCTTTGTGGAATCTCTGTACACACTGTCTTTATATTGATACAAAGCAACGATCTGCGCATATCTTGGATTGATCGAATCGGCCTGGAAGCGTTCGAGCAATGTGTCAATTTTCGCAGTTTCAGGCATCAGCCCTACCATGTTATCAACGCTGATATAACCAGCTTTCATTTGTGCACTCGCATTGCCTGCCAGCAAAAGGCCTGCAACTACAATAATTACGGAAAGGAATTTTTTCATCTGTTTGTTTTTATACTTGTTTAGTCAGTTAGAACTCGACATACAATCGTATGTCTCATTTACTTTGGTTTGTTTTGTTACGCTTTACTATGATAATCAAAGAGGGCTTTTAGTTGTCTGCCAACCGGCCGGTCAAACTGCTTATGATTTATTTAACAGGTTACCTGACACCGAGGTCTTTCAACACATCTTCACTCTTGTCCAGTTTTGGGTCGGCAAATATAATGGTAATTCCTTCACTTTTGTCGAGTACCAGTTCATAGCCCCGTTGCTGTGCCATTTTCTGTACCGCGTTATAGACCTTGTCCTGTATGGGTTTTATCAATTCCTGCCTTTTTTTGAACAGATCTCCTTCAAAACCAAAGCGTTTGCGCTGGAGATCCCGGAGGCTTTTTTCCTTGTTGAACAACTGGTCCTCTCTTTTTTTCTTCAGTTCATCGCTCAGCATCACCTGCTCAGCTTCATAGCTTTTATACATATTGTCCAGGTCTTTCTGCTGGGCATCGATGTCCTTTTGCCAGCCTGCGGCGATATCATCCAGTTGTTTCTGGGCCGATTTATAATCGGGCATTTTGTCAAGGATATACCTTGTATCAATGACGGCAAACTTCTGGGAAAATCCCAGCAAACTGATCCCAAGCAGGCAGGTAAGAAGTAGTATCTTTTTCATATAGCTGAATTGATAGTTATTAATCAGGTTCGTAGCCCAGCATAAAGGTAAAGCGGGATGCACCTTTCAACCCTGATTGACCCGGGGTGATACGGTCAAGGCCAACACCATAATCAAACCCAAGCAAACCAAACATCGGCAGGAAGAAACGCATACCCACACCCACGCTGCGGCGAAGACGGAAAGGATTATAGTCCTTATAATCATGCCAGCCGTTAGCCGCTTCAAAGAATGTCAGGGCATAGATCGTACTGCTTGGATTGGTCACCAGCGGGAAACGCATCTCCAGTGTATACTTATTGAAAATGATAAAGAACTGGTTAGCGCTTTGCTGATCAGGATTCACTGTTGGATCGGATGATTCATACACAGGATAACCGCGGTGTGCCACGATATCATAACCAAGCAAACCATAGTTATTGGTCAGACCGGCATCACCCACCTGGAAACGTTCGAAAGGAGAGTAATCCAGTTTTTTGTTATAGCGGCCCATAAACCCGTATTTGGCAGCAAGCTTCAATACAAGCTGGCGGTTCTTATCGGCGCCGGTTGGCTTACCGATCGGGACATACCATTCTGCATTGAATTTCCATTTATGGTATTCAGGGTTTTTGTATTTATTGACCGAGTTGACGATGTTCTTATTGAAAGAAGAATAAGGTGGTGTGAACTGCACACTCGCCGCAATGTTCGATCCGCTTGTCGGGAAGATCGGGTTGAAAACAGAGGAACGCTGCAAACCGATCTTGAAACTAATGTTGTTGGATGTACCCGTGGTAAAGTTCTGATCGAAGATGGGATAGTTGCGCAATTTATACTGCGTGATATTGAATGTGTACACGAGACTGAAAAAGTCATCCGGCCATTTTAATTGTTTACCCAGCGATACGGAGAAACCGGTTGTCTTCAGGTAATTGGTATCAGACTTCGCACGATCGATCTGGCCGGTGTACGGATCAAATGCATTTGAATATTTACTGTTGTTGATCGCAAAGGTCAGTGAATTCCTTTTTTTACCACCCAGCCAGGGTTCGGTAAAGGAGGCACTGAGTGAACGATACGCCCGTCCGTTGGACTGGATACGGAGACTGAGTTTTTGTCCGTCACCGGTTGGTAATGGATCCCAGGATTGTTTTTTCCAGATATTCCGGATGGAGAAATTATTAAAAGTAACACCCAATGTACCGGTAAGACCTACTCCGCCACCCCAACCGGCAGAAAGTTCGAGCTGGTCGGATGACTTCTCTTCGAGCTTCCAGTTGATATCCACGGTTCCGTCATCGGCATTGGGCACGACACCCGGGTTGATCGTTTCCTGGTTGAAGAACTGCAGGTTGGCCAGCTCTCTTTGTGAACGGATAAGATCCGAACGGCTGAAAAGTTCACCCGGAACGGTTCTCAGCTCACGACGGATCACATGATCCTTTGTTTTTTCATTCCCGGCGATAGTCACATTCTTGATCCTTGCCTGCGGACCTTCCGTGATCCTTATTTCATGATCGATGGTATCATTGTATACAGCTGTTTCAACAGGTTCTACACGGAAGAAAAGATATCCATCGTCCATATAAAGACCGCTGATATCACCACCTTCCTGTGCCGCTTCTTTTCCCAGGCGTTTGTTGAGGATATCAATATTATATACATCCCCTTTATTGATACCGAGTATAAGATTGAGGATCGAATCCGAGTATTTAGCATTGCCTTTCCAGACAATATTGCCGAAATAATATTTTTTCCCTTCGTCAACTTTCAGGTCAACATTCAGGTTACCGCTGCGGGTATTGATAGCGGTGTCGGCAATGATCTGCGCATCCCGGTACCCGAGTGAATTGTAATAATTGAGTACTTTGTCTTTATCTTCTTCGAATTTTGACTGGTTGAATTTTGCACCACTCAGTTTAAACCGGAAATACGGGTCCAGTAATCTTTTTGTTTTGCTGAGAGAAAGGAAACCCCAGTCATCGAACCATTGCTTGAATGAAAACGGCTTGTCATCACCATAGGGGCTGGGGGTATGGTCCGCATTGAGCGTGGCTTTACTCATCTCCTTGGTACCTTTCATTTGTTTTTTCAAACGGTAATCATCCACGTTGGTGTTCCCGAAATAGCGGATATTATCGATATGCACTTTTTTGCCTTTGTCAACGTAAATATTCATCGCCGTTGAATTGAGAAAAGAAGTATCAGGATATTCTTCGATCCGCACAGATACATTCAGGTAGGCTTTATCCGTATAATATTTGGTAACCTTCTCAACGATATCGCGGCGTGTGTTCTCGGTAACAATAGTTTGTTTGGCAAGATTTACTTTCCCCAGTATCTCTTCCTCATCGGATTTCTTGACCCCGAAAAATTTAAAATTACCCAACCGGGGACGCTCGACCACGTTGACCTCGATCCATACTTTATCATCCTGTACCTGGGTCACATACACATTGACCGCGGAAAAGAAACGCTGACGCCAGAGCGCCGCAATGGATTTTGCAAAAACATCCGTACCGGGATGTATGAATTTATCACCCACCTGCAGGTTGGTGATCGAATATACAATAGATGTATCGAGGTGTTTGATGCCGGTGATCTTTACATCGGCTATGGTATATTCTTTAGCGATCCGGGAATTTTTCCATTCGAGCAATTTGGGATCCGCGGATGTCGGGACTGTATCTACCACCTGTGCCTGCATCGTCAACAGGGATCCCAGCACAGCTATCACGGTAACACTAAGCCTAAGTAAAAATCTTTGCATGATTGATTGTTCAAAAAGTCAGTTTCAAATGTGCCTGACAGTCCTAATTGACTGTTTTACAGGCTCACCCCTGCCTGCCGGCAGGCAGGCTTTCTGGTTGAGGCGGCAAAATAACGGTAAATATTTGAAGTCTTTGTTAAAGAAAGCCGACAAATAAGGTCCGGTGGGTCAAATTAGCCAAATGCAGGCTGAATAAGCCCGGTTTTACTGGCTGGCCGGCTGGTTTTCGACCTGTTCACTGGTCTTACCAAACCGTCTTTCCCGGCCCTGGTAATCCAGGATAGCTTCGTAAAGGTTCTCTTTCCGGAAATCGGGCCAGCGGACATTGGTAAAATAGAGTTCTGCATAGGCCAGCTGGTAGAGAAGGAAATTGCTTATCCGGTATTCGCCACTGGTCCTGATCATCAGTTCGGGATCAGGAAAACCACTGGTACAGAGATATTGTTGCAGGGTCTCCTGGTCGATATTCTCCACATTCAAACGACCGCTTTTTACTTCCCAGGCAATGCTTTTTACAGCATTGAGCAGTTCCCATCTGCCGCTGTAGCTGAGTGCCATGATCAGGTTCAGTCCTGTATTCTTTTTGGTGATATCCAACGCTTCGTTCAGTTCGTTCTTTGCATACTCGGGCAGCATATTCATATCGCCGATCACGTGCAGGCGGATATTATTTTTATCAAGGCTTTCCACTTCTTTGCGGATAGTGCTCACCAGGAGTTCCATTAACCCGATCACTTCATATTCAGGCCGGTCCCAGTTCTCTGTAGAGAAGGCATAGAGGGTCAGGTATTCTAT
>DASYLC010000339.1:0-7535 GCA_036009775.1 Chitinophagaceae bacterium | reverse complement strand
ACTGGCCGATGTATATGATGATTACGAGGATTTCGATAAGGTATTCGATTGCCTGAAGATGGTACTCGAAGATGACCCCAATAATGAAGAAGCCCTTTATAAGATATGTTTCTGGACGGATTTCACCGGAAGGAATGAAGAAAGCATCCGGCTTCACCAGCAGATCATCGATGAATATCCTTATAATGAACTGGCCTGGTTCAACCTCGCCGCGGCGTACCAGGGACTGAAACTGTATGAAAAATCCATTGACGCCTACCAGTATGCGATCACGATCGATGAAAAATTCGATTATGCATACCGCAATATGGGCGATGCTTATATCCGTTTACGGAAATACAAGGAAGCCATTGAAGTACTGGAGAAAGTAAATGAGCTCGCCAAGCCGGAGGACGTGATCTTCGAAGCGATCGGGCATTGCTATGACCGGCTGAAAAATTTTGCGCAGGCACGGTTCTATTACCGTAAAGCATCGCACCTGCGGCAGGATGACAGCAAGCTCTTTTACAAGATCGCCTGTACCTATTTTAATGAAGGGCAGTGGGAAAGTTGTGTCAAACAACTGGAAACGGCAATGAAGATCCACCGGCTCCAATCCGAATACAACCTGCTGATGGGTGAATGTAAAATGCAATTGGGATTGTATAAAGACGCGGCTCAGTATTTTTCCAATGTGGTCAGGATAAGACCCCGGAATGCGGGCGGCTGGGAATCATTGATCCGCTGCCTGTACAAAGCAACCTGGTTCGATGAAGCGCTGGAGCAGACGGAAGCCGCAATAAAGGTCACCGGCGGAAAACCCCTGTTTGTTTTTTATAAAGCAGCTGTTTTATTTGCCCTGGGAAAACCAAAAGAAGGGATCCTGCAACTGGAACAGGCAATGGGTGATGCACCCAAACTGCTTAAAAAATTCGTGGAACTCAATCCTGCTATCCTCCGTAATCAATCGGTGGTGGACCTGCTGGCACGGTTCAAACGAAATAAGTCTATTTGATCTGTAGACTGTCAGATCATGGCTGCTCATCCTCGCTGATTTGTCCTTATTTTTGCCTGCCCGCCAAAGTTTAGACGACGGCGGGCTCCTATTATTCTGAATCAAATAGAGAACTAATGAATTTCAATTTATCGCAGATCCCGGATAGAAAATTAAAGCCACGTCAATCAGGACTCACCATGGTCATGGACAAAGGACTTAGCGTGGAAGAAGCCAGGAATTTTATGAGCGCTGCTCACCCGCACGTGGATATTGTAAAACTGGGATTTGGAACTTCTTTTGTCACCCCTAACCTGAAAGAAAAACTGGAAGTATACCGTGCTTATGATATTCCTGTTTATTTCGGCGGTACCCTGTTTGAAGCCTTCCTGATCCGCAACCAGTTTGATGATTATATAAATGTCTGTAAAGAATTTGGGATCAGTTATATGGAAGTAAGCGATGGCTCTATCACCATTCCCCACGCCGAGAAATGCGGTTATATTGAAAAACTGACCAAACACGGGACCGTATTGAGCGAAGTGGGAAGCAAGGATGCAGCGCATATCATTCCTCCTTATAAATGGATCGAACTGATGAAGGCAGAGCTCGAAGCCGGTTCCACTTATGTGATCGCTGAAGCCCGGGAAGCAGGTAATGTAGGTATTTATCGTGGCAGTGGTGAAGTGCGGGAAGGTCTCGTACAGGAGATCCTCACACAGATCCCTGCTGAAAAAATTATCTGGGAAGCTCCGCAGAAAGCACAGCAATTATATTTTATCGAATTAGTTGATTGCAATGCCAACCTGGGAAATATCGCCCCGAATGAAGTAATACCGTTGGAAACAATGCGTATCGGCCTTCGTGGTGATACATTTCATCTTTATCTTGATAAAACACAAAAAGCCTGATGCGGCTCTTCGGACTCATCGGTCATCCATTGTCTCACTCTTTCTCTAAAAAATATTTTACAGAAAAGTTTGAAAAAGAACAATTGACCGGTTGCCGCTTTGAAAATTTTCCGATCGCCTCTGTTGATGAACTGCCGCAGATCCTGGACACTAACCCGGAACTGGAAGGACTCGCTGTTACTATTCCTTACAAACAGTCCGTATTGAAATACCTGGATGCGTCAAATATCCCCGATGGACTTGCTGCCTGTAATTGTATCCGGGTAGAGGGGAAAAAATTAACGGGGTATAACACCGATCATAGCGGGTTTGAAAAAAGCATTGCTCCTTTATTGAAACCACATCATAACCGGGCATTGATCCTCGGGAATGGGGGAGCTACGGCTTCGGTTAGTTTTGTGCTGAAAAAACTCGGGATCGGTTTTGATATCGTCAGCCGTACAATTCATGACGGATCAACGTTGACCTACGCAGACATTGATGAACGGGTCATGAAAGAACATACGGTCATTATTAATACCACTCCGCTGGGGATGTATCCGGTCGTCAATGAACGCCCTTCTATTCTTTATTCAAACATCACGAAAGATCATCTTTTGTACGACCTAATCTATAACCCGGAGAAGACATTATTCCTGCAAAAGGGAGAGATGCGGGGCGCCGCAATTAAGAACGGAGAAGAAATGCTCGTGATACAGGCGGAAGAGAACTGGAAGATCTGGAACGGTGTCGGTGTCTGACGTCTCGCAGGAGCGTCTGACACGTGTGGATGGGCAATGGGCAATGGGCAATGGGCAATGGGCAATGGGCAATGGGCAATGGGCAATGGGCAATGGGCAATGGGAAGTTAGCTGCGCAAAATAGTGAACTAATTGCTTATTGCCAGTTTTCCCCTCGCTTCCTCCGGAACCCCCACGATCTTCTTCTTCTCATAATCATAACAGATCATACCGGTCATGGCCAGCGCTACTGTTTTCCGGGATCCTTCTGTTCCTTTTTCCAGCTTATAGACAATCTCGAAACCGATCTTAGAAAATTCAACAGCCGCTACTGAAGCGATTACGGTATCTCCATAAAACAATTCGCTTTTGAATTCGATCGCTACATTGGCCATGATCATCCCAGTGCCGGCAAAATTCATTTCGCTGTAGCCAAACTGACGGAAATATTGCATCCTTGCTTCGTGGATAATGGATAATACCGTGTCATTACCCACATGACCGCCATAATTGATATCGGTGATGCGAACAGGGACCTGGCAGGTAAAGGGAAATGTTGAAGGCAATTCGATCTTAATTCTGGCCATGCGTGCTGTTTGGATTAAAAATAACGAAACATCACGGGAAGATTTACTTCCTGCAATGAATATAGATCATGTCGTCCACGGCATTGTCACCCAATTGCTTTGCCCGTTGAAGATCCGCACAGGCGTCTTTTGTCTGATCTTTAGAAGGAAGGATAGTTCCTTTAGTGGTCAGCAGATTGATCCTGGCAACACCCCGGTTGGCATAGGCCTCCCTGTAATCGGGCTTCAGTTCAATGGCTTTATCATAGTCTTTGATCGATCCCTGGCTGTTCATCATCATGTCTTTTGCTGCACCCCGGTTAAAGTATAGTTCCGGATCGGCCTGGTCCAGTTGTATTAGCCTGTCATAGTAGCTGATGGAAAGCGCAAATTCTTTTTCATGGTGAGCGACCCTGGCAAGCCAGTAGAGGGCATTTTGTCCCATTTTATTTACGCTATCTTTCGAAAGGACAAATTCAAAGTCTTTGATAGCGGCAGGGAAATCATTTGCATATATCTTCGATTGCCCGCGATCGATATAAGTAGCCAGGTCTTCCGGATCTAATGCCACGGCGTTGTCGAAATCGGCTATTGCCGCTGTAAATTTCTCCAGCCCGTTGTTTGCAAAGCCACGGTAAATGAATGCCATCTTTTTCAGCCTGGCATCGGTCGCTTTTTCAAGAACAGAAGTGAATTCTTTTTCAGCGTTCTTAAAATTCTCCGCTTGCAGATAACTCTTCGCTTTGTCAAATTGTGGTTTAAGTTCAGCTTGTCCCGATACAGTGATAAAAAGGAAAGAGAGCAGGCTGGTCAATATATAATTTTTCATCAGCTGTCTTTGAATGCAACTTAGCGAATTTATGAGAGGTGCGATTTTTAGGATATGCCTAATTATCCTGCATTGAGTTCAGCATATGAAGAAGATCCAGGAAATTACCCGGTGTATGGGTGGCAGCGGGACTGGCCATTTTATCTCTCCATTTTTTCATTTGGTCCACACAATCTTTATCCATATCCTCACCGGAAACACAGCAAACGAGGTTCCTTAGTTTTTTCGACATACGGATAATATTGCCATCCGGGGTCATCAGGACGATATAACGGTTCGAGATGTTAACGGGAGGGGTTTCTTCTATCGGCGGTTCAATATAAGGATCAAATCCTCTTGGAGTTCCGGGAGAGCTGTAGTTATAATCGTCGGCAACAAAAAAGAAATCAGCCGCATTTTTCACCTTGGTCCTTTTGCTGCTCACATCCAGTTTCGCATATGTCTTTTTACTTGCTTCGAGTGCCGCGTCATTCCTGGCTTCTTCCAATGCGGCGGTCATATCGGCAGCGGCGATCTCGCCATCAGCCACAGAAACAGATTCATTGCCCGGAACGGATACATGCTCCGGTGATGGCGATGTGTCATTGCCGGCAGCTATACCCGTATCTTTTTTGGAATCGTTGAACAAACGAAAGCCGCCCCATGCAAGAAACCCGATGATCGCTGCCGCCGCTGCATATTTTATAAAGGGAGATATTCTGCGTTGAGCCTGTTGTGGGTCAAGCGCAGTTTTTATTTTATCCCAGGCCGCTACCGGCGGGACTATTTCAATTCCTCCCAATTTGGCTGCATAATCATTTACAAATGCCGGCTCATCCAGTTCGATCGCAATCTTTTGCCAGGCATGTGCCGGCGGGTTGACCCGGAGATTGAATAAAGCGGATGGAAATTTTTGGGATAGCTCTGATTCATCCAGTTCTGCTTCGATCTTCTCCCAGATACCCGGTGGAGGTGCTACTTCGTAGTCATACATTTTATGTGATGATCCGCTGCTCATTATTTGGTTCTTGTCCCCCTCTGTTTATCAATAAATGTTCTTACCATATCCTGCAGTATCACTTTGGCTCTCGACAACTGCGATTTACTGGTCCCTTCACTGATCCCCAGCATATCCGCAATTTCTTTGTGGGTGTATCCTTCCACCACGTACATATTGAATACGGTACGGTAACCGGGTGATAATTCCTGCACCAGTGCCAGGATATCTTTTTCAGCCAGTTCATCCAGTACTGAAACATATTTCCCTTCGATCGTATTTTCTTCTTTCTCCGTTACCGGCATCAGGTATCTTTTCCGGCGGAAGTGCTCGATAGCCGTATTGACGAAAATGCGGCGCACCCATCCTTCAAAAGAACCTTCGCTGCGGAAACTGTCGAGCTTCTTAAATACCTTGATAAATCCTTCCTGTAATATGTCTTCGGCTTCTTCTGTATTACCCGCATAACGCAGGCAAACAGCATACATCCTGGGTGATAATCGGCGATACAGTTCTTCCTGCATACGCCGGTTTCCTTCCATACATCCAACTATTAAGTCGCTTTCGGTAATATTTTGGTTGCGTTCAGGGGTCAAAATCAGTGATTTGGTTATAATTTATTCAAAAATGCTACCAGCTTTTCAGTGGCTTTTTTCCGGTGACTGAAACCGTTCTTTTCGGCCATATCCATTTCTGCAAAGGTTTTGGCCGAACCGTCGGGAATAAACACAGGATCGTAGCCAAAGCCCTGTTGGCCTCTTGTTTCGTCGATTATCCGCCCCTGGCAGATCCCTTCAAACAGGGTTTCCTGTCCATCAATTAACAACGAAATAACGGTTCGGAAGCGGGCCGACCGGTCCTCTTTACCCGCCAAATTAATCAAAAGCTTTTCAATGTTCGCATCAAATAACCGGTTATTCCCGGCATAGCGGGCAGATTTTACACCCGGCTCGCCATTCAACGCCGTTACCTCGAGACCGGTATCCTCGCTGAAGCAATTGGTACCGGTCATTTCATAGATGGTACTTGATTTTCCGGAAGCATTTTCTTCCAGTGTGTCATAAGGTTCGGGTATATCGATACCGATACCCGCTTCTTTGAGCGTTACGATTTCCAGGTCGTTACCGAGGACAGCACGTATCTCGTCAACTTTATGCTGGTTATTAGTAGCGAAAATGAGTTTCAATCAATCTGTTTTTGAATTAGGTAAAACGGTTGTATCCAACTTTCGGTTTTCGGATCTTCGGTCCTTCCGTCTATTTACAGATTAAATAATCTTTTCAAACAAACCCACAATTTACTTTTCTCCACCCTGTCATTTTCAAGATCTTTCAGGGAAGGGGAATATAAAAATGAATTGCCCGCGAATGCCTGTATCTGGTAATGGGGGAAACTCATGGGCAGACCGAATGCGGCAGGCTCGACAGCAAAAAGCAGAACGATCCTGCTTTTAAAATAAGCCGTGAGTTCTTTATAGGAGGCAGGCTGTTCTTTGATATTTACGATCGCAACATCGGCGAGGCTTAATTTACAGGCGCCAAGTATACCGGTAAGGAACCCGAGCTCATTATCCGGTACATGTACGGCCTCATCATTTTTTACAATAATGAGAATATGTTTCTGGTTATTGCCTAATGATCTCCATGTTGCTTCATCAACTATATCCGCCGCGGCGGGAATTCCTTTCGTGACCGGCTCTGCTGCTGTTTTTTCCACAGGTGCATCAATGTCCCCGACAAGCGAAGAATGATACAGGTCCGCAATGGCAGCCGCTGGTAATTCAATATGATTCAGGTCCATAAACTCGTGCGTAATTAAGGCGAATGGGTGTTAGTTTTTTTCGTTTCTTTGATCTTTCAAAAATAATCTATTATGACGGCAGCTATGGATATTTCGATCAGAAAAGCGGAAAGAAGTAAACTACAGGACCTGAGCCTGGAGAACCTGCCTTTTGGTAAATATTTTTCGGACCATATGCTGGAAGCGGATTACGAGAACGGGGAATGGAAGAATATCGAGATCAAACCGTATCAGCCACTGCTCCTCAGCCCCTCTCTTGCAGCACTCCATTATGGCCAGGCCATTTTTGAAGGTATCAAAGCATATAAGGATAGTGAAGGCAATGCTTTTATCTTCCGTCCGCAGGATAATTATAAACGTTTCAATATCTCCGCGCAACGGATGCAGATGCCAACGGTGCCGGAAGAATTATTCATGGAAGGTATGCGCCAGCTTATCGAGCTGGATAAGAACTGGATACCCTACAAGGAAGATCATTCGTTATATATCCGGCCTTTCATGTTCTCCTCGGATGAATTGATCGGTGTTCGTCCTTCCGATACGTACAAGTTCATGATCATACTAAGTCCTACCGGCCCTTACTACAGTGCCCCGATGCGGATCTATGTGGAAGAAAAATATGTCCGGGCGGTACCCGGTGGAGTAGGATATGCAAAAGCTGCCGGTAATTACGGAGCCGCCATGTATGCAACGGCGGAAGCTAAGAAAAAAGGATACGACCAGGTATTGTGGATGGATGCCGTGGAACATAAGTATGTACA
>DASYLC010000338.1:0-2615 GCA_036009775.1 Chitinophagaceae bacterium | reverse complement strand
TTTGGCTCCTTTTTTTGCGGGCTTCACTTCTTCCCCATCTTCGAAATCATCGTCATCGTCCTCTTCCTCTTTTTTGGTTGGTTTGGAAGCGGGCTTTTTGGCAGCTGCTTTCTCTGAGGCGGAATCAGTTTTCGCCGGGATCTTTTTTTCTTTTTCTGGTTTCGATGCCATAGTCTCTACAGGATTATTGCTGTAAAATTTCAGCGAAGTTTTTAATCCGCCAAATTTTAAATCATTTATTTTCCTTTGTCTTGCTCAGGATGACAAATTTATTATATTACCTCAACGATCTGATCACGACCCGGTCCATTGGAAATAAAATGAATATTTACGCCCAGGTATTCATTGATAAATTTAACGTAAGTCTTCATGGTATCAGGCAATTCCGGATAGGTTTTCGCTGCACTGGTGTCCTGGTTCCAGCCTTTAAAGGCTTTATACAGGGGTTTAGGCTTTGCCCGGTCCATCTGGAAGGGGATTTCCCTGCTTTCCTTCCCGTTTACCTGGTAATCAGTACAAACCTCTAATTCCTGGAAAGTATCCAGCACATCCGCCTTGGTCATCACTATTTTCGTGACCCCGTTGATCATACAGGCAAAATTCAATGCCACGAGGTCGATCCACCCGCATCTCCTTGGCCGCCCGGTGGTTGCCCCGAATTCATTCCCGATCTTCCGCAATTCCTCCCCGGTTTCATTTTCCAGTTCCGTCGGAAAAGGACCGCCACCCACCCTGGTGCAATAGGCTTTTGTAACACCGATCACATCCCGGATCTGTTGCGGAGCAATTCCCAGACCACTGCATACCCCTGCGGAAATGGTGCTGGAAGAGGTGACATAAGGAAAGGTGCCGAAATCAATATCCAGCATACTGCCTTGTGCCCCTTCTGCCAATATTCTTTTTCCTTCTTTTATCCGCTGGTTGATGAAATATTCTCCATTCACAATATTCAGCTCTTTCAGGAATTCAAGGGCTTCAAAGAATTCTTCTTCCCAGGTACTGATATCTTCCTGGAAATTAAAATTATCGAGTAAGCGCTGGTGCTTTAAACGGAGTTTGATATACGAAGTAGTAAAATTCTTATCGAGCAGGTCACCGACCCGTAAACCATTCCGGCCGGTCTTATCCATATAAGTAGGTCCGATCCCTTTCAGTGTAGAACCGATCTTTTGCAGGCCTTTGGAGAGCTCCGCGGCTTTATCCAATGCCCTGTGTGTAGGCAGGATAAGATGGGTCCGTTCGGCAATAAAAAGATTCTTTTTAAGATCGATCCCGAAAGAAGCAACAGTATCACATTCCCTTTTCAGTGTAATCGGGTCCAGCACGACACCATTCCCGATCAGGTTAATGATCCCTTTGTGAAATACCCCGGACGGGATCTGGTGCAACACGACCTTTTTATCATTTACATATAAGGTATGTCCTGCATTCGGCCCTCCCTGGAAACGGGCTACGACATCATAGTCCTTTGCAAAAAAGTCAACGATCTTCCCTTTTCCTTCATCGCCCCACTGGAGGCCGAGTATTACATCTACCATTGGTTTTCTTTTATTCTTCGCTTTGTGGCAAGCTTGTGTGCCGGAGCTTAGCGAAGGCAGGCAAAAATAAGGTATCACGAAAAAGCCGCCATATTAAATCGGCAGCCTTTGATAATTTTTTATACCCAGTTAAAGGAACTTATCAACTCCTACCGGATAAGTGTCACCGAGCCTTTTTTGGTAATGATCTTGTTCTCTTTGGTGGTACCTTCTATCATCCAGACATAGGTCCCGGCGGGCTGATCCCTGCCACCCAGTTTACCATCCCAGCCATCATTCAGGCGGGTGGTTGAAAATACCGGTTGTCCCCATCGGTTGAATACCCGGAAGTAATTATAACTTTTTATCCCGACTGGAAAAGGAGTGAATTTATCGTTCTTACCGTCATTATTGGGAGTAAATGCTGTGGGAACATAGATCTCAGGTCCTTTATACACCCGGATCCTTACATAGCCCTCTCCTTTGCAACCTTCAGCTGTTACTCCTACTACTTCGTAGCTTATTTCATCCCCGATATTTCCTACTGTAACAACGGGATTTGCAATATTCGGATTGCTTAAACCGGCCACAGGCGTCCATGTATAAGAGATAGCTTCAGAAGCAGCCAACAACTCAAATTGCGCCCCGGCATGCGCGACTGTATCAAACGGGAAGGTATATATGCGTATCGGTTTTGATACGATCACTTTTACCTGGTCGATGACCAATGAATGACACCCGATGGCATCGATAACAGACAGGGAATAAGTTGTTGTTTTGGTTGGTGTGGCAACAGGATTGATCACGGAGGGAATATCAAGATAGATCGCCGGTGTCCATGAATACTGTACACCACCCGATCCCGTCAGAGTATAGCTCTGGCCATAGCAAATATCGCCATCGGGACCTGCGTCCGGAACAGGAGCAGCATTTACAGTTACGATCACAGTATCATAGGTGGTACAGCGCCCGAGTGTTGCTGTCAGGTAATATTCTGTAGTCAGCCGGGGATTGGCAACGGGATTAGATATAACCGGACTGCTCAATCCTGTAACCGGTGTCCAGGAATAAATAGTGGCATTCGATACAGCATTCAAT
>DASYLC010000337.1:0-2345 GCA_036009775.1 Chitinophagaceae bacterium | reverse complement strand
ATTGGTAATCACCTCCCTTTACCAGGAAAACATTTTTACCGCAATTGCTGATCAAACAATTTCTTGCCCGTACACTTGAATTAAGTGCAATGATACCGGCATCATAGGCGTTATCGATCACGCATTCATTCAATACGATCTTGGGATTGGCATTCGGGGGAAGATCCTGTAAGGCGATCGCCTGGTACGCATTTTTTATCATGGCATAGTTCAGCACGTTATCCTTTGCCGTCGGCTGGAAGAATATGCCGGGCCAGCTCGCCGGAAAATCTTTGTACGGATCATCCATCCGGTCTCCCCGGAAATAAACCCGGTCGGCCGTATCTTTTAACCCGTTTACCAATAGCGTTCCTTCTACTATGACCGGCGCATCCGCATGAACATAGACCCGGCAACCTTTATTAATGGTCAGGGTCTGGTTGTTGCGGACGATCAATGATCCCAGTATCACGTAAGGCAGGTCATTGTTCCAGGTTTCGCTGCTGGTAATTACTTTATCACGGAAGAAATGCGCATTCTGTCCCCAGGCTTCGAGTTGCACCAGTTTTTTATTGCCATTGTAACTGATCTCGATACTGTCCCTCAAAATAAAAGGGAGGTTGGCCAAACTGGGATCAACATTCACCTGCGCAAATACATAGACACTATCGTTGGCTTCGATCTCGATATTAGTGAACTGAACGCCTGGGGTGCCGTCTACATTCATCTTATACACCGAAGAAGCGCCGCCCATTAATTTAATAGAAGAAAGCCGGAGCTTCTGGTTGTTCTCGTTGATGACTTTGAATGTACGGTACGTGGAACCGGCGGTCACAAAGACCGTATCATATTTCAATGTATCGGCGGTGATGGTAAGCCTGGCATCGGTCGAAGTGATAAATGAATCTTTCCGGCAGGAGAGAAGAATGAGGGATAAGGCAAGGATAAATAGTCCTGGGGTCTTCATTGGTATCAAAAATAAACCTAAGAGACTAAAAGGAGAAAAAAGAGTTGAGGGAGTCATTGCCAGGTAATGCACTGGTGGCTATTTGTTTCTTTGCATAATTAGATCCTTGTTTCTATCTCTTTTCTCTCTTTCACTCTTTTTAGACTCTTAGCTTCGCGAAGCGAGACATAAACACGCCACACTCAATCGTACATTCCCCGCCTTCAACAATTCATTCCCACAGGCTTCCAGAGTAGCACCCGTTGTCACCACATCATCCACCAGCAGCAAATGTTTATCACGGGCTTTCCCGATCTCTTTCAATACAAATTTGCCCTCCATATTCTTCCATCTTTCGATCCTCCCTTTTTTGGTCTGTGTTTCCGTATACTGAGGCCGGATCACCAGTTTGTCCAGCACCGGAACCCGCATCACTTCCGCCATTCCCTCACAGAGAATAGTGGCCTGGTTATACCCCCTTTTTTTCTCCCGGGCGGGAAACAGCGGCAGGGGGATCAGGGCATCCGCTCCAAACCGGCCCGACCGCAGGATCTGCTCACCCATTATCTTCCCCAG
Source organism: Chitinophagaceae bacterium (assembly GCA_036009775.1). Lineage (GTDB taxonomy): Bacteria > Bacteroidota > Bacteroidia > Chitinophagales > Chitinophagaceae > JJ008. The sequence continues at coordinate 844 of DASYLC010000337.1, read as the reverse complement.
CTGGAGTCCAAGATCCCTGTTGCCTTTGTATTTGAACTGGTGCATCAGGTGTTGTATCAATGACTCTTTGGTAAAATAGAATTGGGCGGTGGCGGCGACCAGGGGCAGGCGTCCCCGGAAGATCTTCTCAACCGGGTTGCCGGGGTGGGCCTCAAACCCGGTCTCCGGGAGGGTGGCCATGCAGCGCATACAGAGCAGACTTGCTTCATTCAGTATATCGCTGCCACAACCCGTACAGACATGCGGAAAGAACAAATGAAGAAAAGCATCCTTTATTTCTTTGAAGCGGGACACAAAGCAAGTAAAAGAGAATTGCTGAGTGATAAATGTGTTTTTAAACACGAAAAATGTTTTTATTCCCGTCTTGCTTCGCTCCGCTCGCAATAACGGAGAAAAAACCTAAACTAGAACAAATATTTATATACTTCTTCCACTCTTCCCATCGTTACCACTTCGATAGAAAACTTCTGTTTGGATGATCCTTTCTGGTTGTATTTGGAGACAATGATCTTTTCAAAACCAAGTTTCTGTGCTTCCGCGATCCGCTGATCGATACGGTTCACAGCACGGATCTCACCGCTCAAACCTACTTCGCCGGCAAAACAGGTACGCTGTGGTAATGACACATCCTCATACGAAGAGAGCAAGGCACAAAGTACAGCAAGATCAATTGAAGGGTCTTCTACTTTTATACCACCGGCGATATTGAGGAAAACATCTTTCATTCCAAAATGAAAGCCGCCTCGCTTTTCCAGGACGGCAAGCAACAGTTGCAAACGACGCAGATCAAAACCACTGACCGTACGTTGTGGTGTTCCATATACTGATTGGGTGACCAATGCCT
>DASYLC010000336.1:0-10781 GCA_036009775.1 Chitinophagaceae bacterium | reverse complement strand
CTAACTGGAAACAAATAGGTTTTTGTTTTTTATTGACTGTGTTCTTAACTCCCCAACTGTTGTACAGTCAAAAGAGCTTCGTAAGTGTGGGCCCTACCTTAACTGTAAGCGATAATTCAGCGAACGAAAAGGGTAGAAAGGGGGTAGGTGGCAGCTTCGAGTATAGTCACCATTTATTTTCAAATAGCGGTTTGCGTGTCTATGGAGGTGTTGAACAATTTCATACCCCGGGCAGATCCAACGATCAGATAAAATATTTTTCGTTACGCGGCGGATACCAGCATTGGCTGTCAAAAGACAGGGTACAAATTTGGGGTGATGCCGGTATTGCCGGGCTCGAGTACCTGTCCGGAGGCGGTTATACGCTTTTTACATTTAGTGCAGGCGGTGGGTATCTGGTTTCCTTGTCGAAAATGAGTTTCCTGCAATTGCAGGCATTTTATGTTTATACTGATAGTAATGAACCGTTTGACACCTATGGCTATTATGGCTGGGTAACATTCAGGGTGGCTTACGGTATACGCTTTAAAAAGAAAGAAAAATAGATGACAGGGCAGTAATAGGATTCTTTTTGCATCGTAACTTTATAGCGTGAGCAAACAGCTCCACTATATTATCTCCGCCTTCCTGCTGATTGTCGTGTTTGCAGGTCTGATCTGGTTGGTTAAAAGTATTCCCCCAGAACATTCAACAAAAACCGAAACGCAGGTTATTGATTTTCCTTTTGTCCAACCCAAGCCCATGATTTCTGATTTTGCAGCCAGAGGCAAAGCAATTTTTAATTCAAACTGTGCTTCTTGTCATAATTTATTTAAAGACGCTACTGGGCCTAAGCTTACTGATGTGATTGGTAGCGAACAGTGGACTGACAGAAAAAAATTATACGCATGGATAAAGAACCCGGCGGCCTTCATGCGCAATGACAAGTATACTCAAGAATTAAGAAAAGCATATGGTTCGATGATGTCCGCATTCCCTGATTTACCAACACAAGACATCGATGCAATTGTAGAATATATAAAAGGCGCCCGTCAGGTAAAGGATATCCCAATGCCTGTTGCAATCCGTTGACATTACGCAGAAATCACCTGAGGTACACATTGATACTAAACGACCTCATTATCATCTTTTATCTATCAGTTATCATCTTTCTTTCACCTCACCTCCTGCATCTCCACCAGCTTTCTGTAAAAGCCATTCTGTGATAATAGCTGCTCATGCGTTCCTCTTTCGACAATCTTTCCTTTTTGGAGAACAATGATCTCATCGGCATGACGGATGGTAGATAGACGATGGGCGATCACGATACTCGTGCGGTTTTGCATCATATTATTGATCGCATCCTGCACCAACCGTTCACTTTCGGTATCGAGTGATGAAGTGGCTTCATCCAGGATCAGTATGGGCGGGTTCTTCAGCACGGCCCTGGCAATGGTGAGACGTTGTCTTTCACCACCGCTGAGTTTATTGCCGCGATCGCCGATATTACTGTTATAACCATCTTCTTTCAGAACAATAAAATCGTGCGCATTCGCAATTTTTGCCGCTTCTTCGATCTGTGCCCGGGTAGCTCCCTGGAAACCCAATGCAATATTATTGGCAATCGTATCATTAAAGAGGATCGGTTCCTGTGTTACGATACTCATGAGGCTCCGGACAGAATGCAGGGAATAATCTTTGATATTGATACCATCGATCAGCACTTCACCACCGGTTACATCATGGAAACGCGGGACAAGATCAGCCAGTGTCGATTTACCGGCACCGCTGGATCCTACCAGCGCGATCGTTTTCCCTTTGGTAACCGTGAGATCGATATTATCGAGAATGACCGCATCGTCATAGGCAAAGCGTACATTCTTAAATTCAATGGAATTGACAAAAGCAGGTAGTTGTTTACCATTGGGATTATCATCGACGGTAATAGGCGTTTTCAATATCTCTTCGATCCGGTTGATGGCGGCAGCGCCCTTGCGCATATTGCTGAACGAAGTGGATAATGATTTGGCCGGGTTGATGATATTGTAAAAGATACCCAGAAAACCAAGGAAAGCCGATGCTTCCAGGAGTTTGTTATTCAATACCAGTGCGCCGCCATAATACAATACCGCCGTAAACAGCATTACTCCCATTACTTCGGATAAGGGAGACGCCAGGTCTCTCCGGTAGGCAATATTGTTTTTTGCATGCAGTAATTCTTCATTGGTCTTAAAGAACTTACCCCGCAATAATTTTTCAATATTAAATGCTTTGATCACCCGCAGGCCTCCCAGGGTTTCATCCAGCGTGGAAAGCGTTTCACCATATTTATTGGCTACTTCCTGCGAGTGTTTTTTCAGGGAACGGGTGACCCTTCCGATAACCAGTCCCAGTATCGGAATAAGGACAAGAATGAATAAGGTGAGTTGAAGACTGATCAGCAGCAACACCGTCAGGGTAACGATGATGGTCAGCGGGTCCCGGATCCAGCCTTCCAGCGTACCTACGACCGAACCCTCTACTTCTCCCACATCGTTTGTCATCCGGCTCATCAGGTCACCCTTTCTCTTTTCGTTGAAAAAACCGATGGGCAATCGTAATACTTTATCATAAAGGTCTTCGCGAAGCTGGTTCACCACCCGGTTCTTCAATGGGTTCAGGACATAATAGGACAGATACAAGAAAAGGTTTTTCAGGATGATAAAGCCCACCATCAGTAAGCAGATAAAACCCAGCGCATAGATAGGGCCTTTTCTATGCTTCATATCGATGAAAAAATCGTTGATGTACTGGATGACCGCATTGCCGGCAGGGTCAGGAGCTTTATTTCCAACAAAGATCAGTTGTAAAAAGGGTGTCAGCATCCCGATGGAGACAATAGAGAAAAGTATGCTTAACAGGGTAAATAAAAAGTAAAGAATGATCTTTCCTTTGTACGCCTTTAAATATTGAAAAATCCTGGAGTATTGCTTCATTGAAATTGCTTCTGCTGCAAAGCCGCAAAGTAACTAATTTTACACTGTCCGCCGAAGTCCTGCCTGCCGGCCCGCAGGTTTTCACCGGATACAGACCGTTAATTACCGAATTATGGAAGAAGGAAAAAGACAAAAACAGATAGCTGGCCTGCTCAACGAGGAGATGAATACCATTTTCCAACGGCTGGGATTGAGTATGATCAACGGGGGAATGCTCTCTATTTCATCCGTAAAAGTGACCCCTGACCTGCTGGAAGCAAGATTTTATCTTAGTTTTTTCCAGGTAAAGGATGTAGAAGCTGCCATGAGCAGGATCGAAGACCGCCACCACGAGATCAAAAAGGAACTGGCATCCCGGGTCCGGCACCAGTTGCGGAGCATACCTGTACTGAAATTCTTCAAAGACGATACCCTGGACCATGTATTTAAAATGGAAGAGATCTTCAAAAAGATCGAAGAAGATAAGAACACCGAAGGAACTGATGAAGTAAACGTCAAATCTTAACCCGCCTGCCGGTCGCAGGCATCAAACTTCAATCTTGCATTTCCTCTTCGCCTGGCGTTATTTTAAAGCAAAGAAATCCACCAATGCGATCAATATCATTGCCTGGATCAGTATTGGCGCCATCATCATCGGCACCACCGCGCTGATCCTGGTGCTGAGTGTGTTCAATGGCTTTGAAGGACTCGTCAAATCCTTATACTCCTCTTTTTATACGGACCTGAAGATCTCGCCCGCATCCGGGAAAGTGATCAATATTACTGCCGAACAATTACAGCAATTAAAAGGCATCGAAGGGATCCGCAATTACTCACTTGTAGTAGAAGAAAAAGCACTGGTCAAGAACGGGGAATACCAGTCCATCGTTTATTTAAAAGGAGTGGATGAAAATTACCGGTATGTTTCAGGAGTAGCTGACAACCTCGTGAACGGGAGCTATGATATCGGGAACGAAGACGTTCCCAAACTGATACTGGGAGCAGGTGTGGAGGGCGCATTGAATATCCAGGCGGACCGGAATATCTTCAGTTTACGGATCCATCTTCCCCGCAAGACAGGAACAGAACAACTGGATGAAATGAACGGGATCACCAATGATACCATCAATACATCAGCCGCATTCCGCATCCAGCAGGATTTTGATAATAAATACGCGATCACCAATATCGATTTTGTAAAAAGATCACTGAAGCTCGGTGCAAACGAATATGGCGGGGTGGAAGTTCTTTTAAAAGATCCTTCAGCAACAGCCACAGTGAAAAAAGAACTGAAGAAGATATTCGGCGACGGTTACCTGGTACAGAACAAATACGAGCAGAACCGCAGTCTTTATTCTATCATGAATGTGGAAAGATGGGTGATCTATGGCGTGCTTTGCCTGATCCTGGTGGTGGCCGCTTTCAATATGATCGGGGCGCTGACCATGCTGGTACTGGAAAAGCAAAAAGATATCAGCGTGCTGCATGCATTAGGCGGGAATAAACAGTTCATCCGCCGGATCTTTTTAACGGAAGGGATGCTGCTGGCCCTGATCGGTGCCGGCATCGGTATGTTGCTGGCATTATTGATCGCCTGGTTACAGGTACAATTCCACCTGATCCCCCTGGCAGGAGGTTCTTTCCTGATCAGTTATTTTCCTGTCAAACTCCGTGTAATGGATTTCCTGCTGGTAGGAGCCACCGTTTTTGTGATCGCACTGATCGCATCATGGTTACCCTCCGGCCGGGCAGCGGCGCAGGAATTTTCACTACGAAGCGAGTGAAGTAAATTCTGGGATTGCCAATTTTGGAATTGGGAAAATTCCTTCGCCACCGCATCCTGCAACCGGATCGGTGAGAAGTTGGTAACGTATCAGTATGCGGCAGGGGAAAAAATTTCCCAATTTCCCAATCAATGATTGCCACGAAATGGGCAAATTTCCCAATTCCTAATAATCACCTAACGTTTCCGGCAATTGTGCCAGTGCTTTGGCAAGTTGTTCATCATTCGGAGCGATCCCATGCCATTCATGAGTGCCTTCCATAAAATCAACTCCTTTTCCCATTGCGGTATGCATCATGATCCCGACAGGTTTTCCCTGCCCGGTCAATGTTTTTGCTTTTTCCAGGCCTGCCACAACTTCATCCATATCATTGCCATTCATCTCCAGGGTCGTCCAGCCAAAAGCTTCAAATTTTTGGCGGATATCGCCAAGTCCCATTACTTTATCGGTAGGTCCGTCGATCTGCTGGCCATTCCAGTCCACCGTCGAGATCAGGTTATCTACTTTATGGTGTGCCGCGAACATAATGGCTTCCCATACCTGCCCTTCATCCAGTTCGCCATCTCCATGGAGGGAAAAGACAAGATTGTTTTCCTTATTTAATTTTTTTGTCAAAGCCGCGCCGATGGCTACGCTCATGCCCTGTCCCAGTGAGCCGGAAGCAATGCGGATACCCGGTAAATGCTCGTGTGTGGCGGGGTGACCCTGCAGTCTTGAATTTATTTTCCGGAAGGTCGCCAGTTCTTTTGTATCAAAATAACCCGAACGGGCAAGCGTAGAATAAAAAACAGGGGAGATATGACCGTTGGACAGCACAAATACGTCTTCGTTCGTAGCATCCATATTAAATGAAGGATCATGCTTCATCACTTTGAAATACAGGGCGGTAAAAAAATCTGCACAGCCCAGCGAGCCGCCCGGATGACCACTGCTGGCCCCATGTACCATCCTGACTATATCACGTCTTATCTGCGAAGCAATTGCGGTTAGTTCTGCCATAAATTAGGTTCTTTTTAAACTTTTTGTATCTTGCCGGTCCATATCCCGTGGCTGCGCTGCAAATGTGCATACTTTTTGAATACAAAACTATCCGGGGAATAAATCTACCGAGAAATTCAAGTCATCCTGTGTTTACAATAATGAAAAATTACCGCTAATTAATGTAAACATAAAGTGAAACCGAAAGGCGGTAGACTATCTTTGTACCACATATTAAAACTGCTTTGATGTTTGACGTTTTATTGACTGCCTCTGTCGCTTTTATCACGACTTTCCTTGCCATACCCGTGGTAATGGAAGTGGCTGAGAAGAAGAAGCTGTATGATATCCCGGATGAGCGTAAAGTGCATACCCGCCTGGTGGCTTCACTCGGGGGGATTGGCATTTTCGGGGGCTTTATTTTGGCCTCCCTGCTTTCGATCCAGGGTCAGTTCAACTATGAGTTCCAATATTTTTTCGCGGCAGCAATCGTTATTTTCTTCCTTGGTCTTAAAGATGACCTGATGATCCTGTCGGCTACTAAAAAATTCATCGGCCAGATCATTGCGGCATCTATCCTGATCCATTTAGGTGATATCCGGCTGGACAGCATGTATGGCCTTTTTGGTTTTGAACAGGTTCCCGAAGGTTTTGCACTCGCTTTATCTTACCTGACGATCATCGTGGTGATCAATTCATTTAACCTGATCGACGGGGTGGACGGGTTGGCTGCCAGCCTTGGTATACTGACCATGCTGGTTTTCGGGTCTTATTTTTTCGCTGTTAATCTCCAGGCTTATGCATTACTGTCTTTCTCGATGGCAGGCAGCCTGGTAGCTTTTATGATATTCAATCATCATCCTGCCAGGATATTTATGGGTGATTCCGGCTCGCTGATGATCGGCCTCATCAATGCGATCCTGGTTATCAAGTTCATCAATGTGGCCCACGACGAATCCATCGCCATCCCGATCACTTCATCAGTGGCTATCGGGTTCTCTATATTGATCGTTCCCCTGCTGGATACACTCCGTGTTTTCAGTATCCGGATCATCAATGGCCGCTCGCCTTTTACGCCTGACCGTAACCACGTTCATCATTTGCTACTGGACAGGGGCCTGAGTCACGCTGCCGTTACCTTTACCTGTGTGGGTATCAATATCGGGTTCATCCTGCTGGCCTGGTTTGGCCGTACATTGGGAACCACGCTATTATTATCTATTATGCTGGTGCTGGCCTTTTCGGGATTAGCTGTATTGTATTACTCCCGCAGGCGCAGGACCATGGTCATTGCCCGGGGTCTTAACGGAGCTGCCGAACTAAAGATCAGTTCCAAAGTGGTGACACTGGCAAAAGAATCCCAGCAGGCGGCCGAAAAAAATTGATCATTCCAGACTTCCCTATAGCATTGCCCCCGTCTCCGCTAAACGAGACGGGGCTTTTTTTTCCGCAGGATGCTGTGTATGAATACAGCCGTTTCGTTAGATTTGCCGTCCGGTAAGGGTAAACCCCATACCCATCTTAAACCAGGTTATTATGACAGAAGATATTTCCTCCATTATTGCAGTGGCAGACGACCACATGAAGAAAGCGATCAACCATCTCGAAGCCGAGCTGGTAAAAATAAGGGCAGGTAAGGCTAACCCGCAAATGCTCGACGGGATACAGGTGGATTATTACGGATCACCGATGCCGATCAACCAGGTGGCCAATATCAGTGTGATGGATGCCCGTACACTGACCATACAGCCCTGGGAGAAAAATATGGTACAACCTATTGAAAGGGCCATTATCGCAGCCAATATCGGTGTTACACCACAAGGAGATGGTGTCATTATCCGTCTTTCATTACCTCCTCTTACTGAAGAAAGAAGAAAAGAACTTGTGAAGAAATGCCAGGCAGAAGGGGAGCATTCAAAAGTAGCTATCCGGAATATCCGCAGGGATGCCATTGAGTCTATCAAAAAATTACAAAAGAACGGTCTGAGCGAAGATGCCGCCAAGGATGCCGAAGCAGATGTACAGGAAGTAACTGACCGCTATACTGCAGCGGTTGAAAAACACCTTACCACAAAAGAAAAAGAGATCATGTCTATATGACAATGGGCAATGAGCAATGAGCAATAGACAAGCAGTCATAATAACCGGCGCAGTTTAATCATAGCAGGTATGCTCGTCAACAGTTTGAACCCTTGCCATTTGCCTATTGCTTTATTGTTTTCTCCGGCCTGTTGGCAAGCCATACTCCCAATAAAATGATGCCGAGACAAAGCGGTTGTACCCAGGTTATCTTTTCATTATCGATAAGTCCCCAGAACAATGCGATAAAAGGGATGCCATATGTAACCAGCGAAGCAAATAAAATTCCGGCCCTCTGCACCAGTATATAGAAGAGGACCGTGGCAATGGCGCTGCCCGCAACACCCAGCGCTATTGATTCCAGCACGGATCGTTTGATAACCGCATCTCCAAAGTCAAGCTGGAAAAAATTCTGCTGCCAGAGAATGATACCCGAAGGAATGACCATGAAAGCAAGAGAGACCGTGGCAATATGAACAGGGTTCAGACCCTTTAAATAATGTCCTACCATATTTACATTGATCCCATAAAGGAAGGTAGCCAGTACGATCAGTAAGGTATAGGAGAAGTTGTCAAAGCTAATCGCTTTTTTTTCGAGGATCATGGGCAGTGCGGTAAGCAATACCAGTCCCAGGAAGCCCGTCAGTACTCCCCCGATCTTCTGGCTGCTGATCTTGTCTTTGAAAAAGAAGATGCCGATGACCACGACGCAGATCGGGGTCAATGAATTGAGGATACCGGCCAGCGAACTGTCGAGATGCGTTATCGCTTCTGCGAAAAGAAAAGCCGGCAGCAGGTTCCCGAATACAGCACTGAGAATGACCAAACCCTTTTTGCCTTTGGGAACCTTTGAAAAATGAAAAAATGCAAAGGGGACGAAAACCAGGCCGGCTGAAAAGATCCGCAAAGCGGCGATCTGGGCGGCTGACAACCCCAGCTGACTGTCATGCATCAGTTTAAAAGAACTGCCCCAGATGATGCAAAGAATAATGAAAATGGTCCAGCAGATAAACTTATTGCTCATAGAATGAACGCAAAGTTGATAAAACAGGAGCAGATGACCTATTTAATTTACCTTGTATATTCGGGTATATTTTAAAACCGGGTCAATATGAGCAAGGACAAATTAAGCAGCATCTCCACACGGGCGCCAAAGGATTGGGATAAGGCAACTACCAAAGAGAAGACAGCGACGATCATCGGAGAGCTCGATGAGTTACAGAATCTTTTGTATGCAGAAAGCAAGCATTCCATCCTGGTCGTATTGCAGGGAATGGACGGCAGCGGGAAAGACGGTGTGATCAGGAATGTGATGGGGCATATGAACCCGCAGGGTGTAACGGTGGCATCTTATAAAGCGCCGACGGCAGAAGAGCTATCACATGATTTCTTATGGCGCATCCATAAACAGGCGCCTGAAAAAGGAATGATAAAGATCTTTAACCGGTCGCATTATGAAGATATCCTGGTAACAAGAGTGCATGGATGGTGTGACGATGAGATGGCAAAAAAAAGAATGAAAGCCATTAATGATTTTGAACAAATGCTGCAAGAACAGAACCATACGCATATTCTGAAATTCTATCTGCATATCTCTGCTGAAGAGCAACAAGAGCGCCTGAATGAAAGGATGCAAAATCCTGCCAAGATGTGGAAATTCAATGCGAACGATTTTGAAGAAGCAAAGCTCCGCGATAAATACCTGGAAATGTACGAGTATTGTTTTATGTATTGTAATGAGCCTGCCTGGACCATTGTCCCTGCCGATCAGAACTGGTATAAAGAGCATGTTATCGCTGCCCGGCTACACGGATTACTGAAGGGTTTGAAGATGCAGTTCCCGGGAATAAAAAAGTAATGCACATGTACCCGGGGTATGGATAAAATCAATAATTTGTCCGGACATTAAAACCAATAATTATGGGAATGTTAAAGGAATTCAAGGACTTTGCCATGAAGGGCAATATTGTCGACCTTGCAGTGGCTGTTGTGATCGGAGCGGCTTTCGGGGATGTAGTAAAAGGGTTGACGAACTCTTTAATAATGCCATTGGTGAGTATGGTTGTCGGTAAAGACGGAGTGGGAGGCCTGTCATTCACAATAGGCAATACGGTCTTTCCGGTTGGTGTCTTTCTCCAGGCCGTCATTAATTTTATCCTGATAGCCTTTGTTTTGTTTCTCATTATCAAGGCAATGAATTCACTGAAGAAAAAAGAGGAAGTAGCAGCCCCCGCCACACCGGAGGATATAGCTTTACTCCGTGAAATAAGGGACGCACTGAAAAAATAACCGTGGAAAACAGGAGCCGGACCCCAACCTCAATTTCCCTTACTTTTGTAAGGTCCTGTTACTAACGGGACATTATTTTTCTATTACCAATCAAGTATTTCGTGAACAATACATCGTACCAGATCAAACTAGCCCAGTTCGAAGGACCTTTTGACCTCCTGCTTTTCTTTATCGAAAGGGATGAGCTGGATATCTATAATATCCCGATCACCAAAATAACCAATGAATTCCTCGATTATATTCATAGCCAGGAGTCGTTGAACATCGAGCTTTCCAGCGAGTTTATCCTTTTTATCTCTACCCTTATGCGCATCAAGGCGAAAATGCTGCTGCCCCGGAAGGAAATTGATGCGTCAGGTAATGAGATAGACCCACGCCAGGAACTGATCAACAAAATCCTGGAATATAAACGCTTCAAAGAGGTTTCTTCGCAGATGGCGGATATGGAAGCAATGCGGGTATTGATGATCCGGCGCGGCAATATTCATAAGGAATTAGCGCAGATAGGGGAAGAAGCCGTTGATGGAACTGAAATCCAGAACATTACATTGTTTAAGCTGATGAAGGCCTTCGAACGGACCATGCAGAAATATGCCGACAGGCTCAACAAACCCGTTCATACAGTTGTTCAATATAATTATACCATGGAGCAAAGCCGCGACCAGATGTTATCGCAGGCCAGGCAGGACCGGACAGTATCATTTGAAAAGATTTTTGA
>DASYLC010000335.1:0-14316 GCA_036009775.1 Chitinophagaceae bacterium | reverse complement strand
CCCATGCTTTGCAAGCGGCTTTCAATAAATAATCAGGACAATATTTTGCTTTGATACCCTGTGGCTTCAGGCTTAATGTTTCATACTCATCCGCGTCATAAGCAGCCAGGCGATGATTGCGCATGACCCTCATCATATGCGCTTTGTTCTCTTCATAACGGGGGAAAGCGCCCAATGTCTTCGCCATTTCCGCTGAGGTCTTATAAGAGATACCGGTCATGATCGCCGTGATAGCACCCGCGATCGCTCTTGCTTCTTCACTGTCGTAAGGTATACCGCTAACCATCAGCATGGTGCCGAGGTTGGCATATCCCAGTCCCAGGGTCCTGTACTCATAACTCAGCTGCGCCACTTCTTTGGAAGGGAATTGCGCCATCAATACGGACACTTCCAGTACAACGGTCCACAAACGGCAGTTGTACTCATATCCTTCCACATCAAAATGATTGTTGGAAGTATCAAAAAATTTCATCAGGTTGGCTGATGCAAGATTACACGCGGTATTATCCAGGAACATATACTCGGAGCAGGGATTGGAGGCCCTGATCTCACCACCTTCGGGGCAGGTATGCCACTCGTTGATGGTAGTATTATATTGAGTACCCGGATCAGCACAACGCCAGGCGGCATAAGCGATCTGGTTCCATAATTCACGGGCGGGAATCTTTTTCATCACCCGGCCGTCCATTCTTCCTTTCAGTTCCCATTCGCCATCTTCTTCCAGTACTTTGAAGAATGAATCAGGTATGCGGATAGAGTTATTGGAATTTTGTCCACTCACTGTTTTATATGCTTCATCTTCATAACCGGAAGGATAACCGGCAGCGATCAGCGCTCCTACTTTTTTCTCTTCTTCCACTTTCCAGTTGATGAAATCGATGATCTCGGGATGATCCAGGTCCAGGCAGACCATTTTAGCAGCCCGCCGGGTAGTCCCCCCGGATTTGATAGCACCTGCGGCCCTGTCACCGATCTTTAAGAAACTCATCAGGCCTGAAGAGGTTCCGCCACCGCTTAATTTTTCACCGGCGCCACGAAGATTGGAATAGTTCGTACCGACACCTGATCCGTATTTGAATATCCGGGCTTCCCGAACCCAGAGATCCATGATACCGCCTTCGTTCACAAGGTCATCATTCACACTCAGGATAAAGCAGGCATGCGGCTGGGGACGTTCGTAAGCGTTCTGTGATTTTTTTAACTGGCCGTCCAGCTGATCAACATAATAGTGACCCTGGGGTTTACCGGCAATACCATAGCTCTCATATAAACCGGTATTGAACCATTGTGGTGAATTAGGTACGCACATCTGGTCGAGTATGGAATACACCAGTTCTTCATAAAATACCCGGGCATCTTTTTCAGATGCGAAGTAACCATAACGTTCACCCCAAACCTTCCAGCAATTGGCGAGACGATGAGCAACCTGTTTGGCAGATGTTTCCCTTCCCAAACTTCCATCGGGTTGTGGTACGCCGGCTTTACGAAAATATTTTTGGGCAAGAATATCGGTTGCGATCTGGCTCCATTGTTTGGGCACTTCGACATTGTTCATTTCAAAAACAGTCTCGCCGCTTGGGTTGCGGATGACCGAAGTGCGGTAATCATATTCAAACTGATCGAATACATTCACATCGTCACGGGTAAAGCGACGGGGGAACTGCAAGCCGCTTTTAGCGGACTCCTTGGTTTTGGCCATAACTAAGAATTTCTACGGGTTTAGCAAATAAGAACGGTAGAGAACGAAAATATTTTTAATTATCTCTAATTCATAGTCGGAGATATTCACATTATGTGGATAAGGGAGCATGGGTGGCATCCGGGTCAAGCCTGTGCTGAATCAGGCGACTTCTTCACAGAGGCTCAGGGCTTTACTGATAAAAAAGTTTTGGAAAATCAGTTCCCGTATACTAAAAAATTCATATTGCGGTAACATTCAATTAAAACGCAAATGGGATAAGGGTTTTTACGAATGCGTGCTTCGAAATCATTGATTCTGGCTGGTTTTTTCAATCATATCGCCGCAAAGGCTTGATAGAAAAGCATTACAGTTTTTCCTTACATTTAAAAACAGGAATGAATGAAAAAACACTTCCATTTTCGTCTACCCCCGACGTAAGTAACAGTGCGATCAAAACAAAAAAAGGGCAATGGTCATTTACCATCTCTTCCGCAACCGGAATATTTTATTTTATTCACCAATAAAGACACTTCATAAGGATGTATTGTTTCACTCATCCCGTCACTGCACCCTTTTTTGGCGATGGTCAGCTCAATAGAGATATTCTCTGAAACGGAAATGTATTGCGTAATATTATTTGCCGGGGTGGTTGCTGTAACATACGGTACTTCCGTATCCGGATCATCGGCAGGATGAAAAACGATCTTGCTGTCCTTTATCACGTATACCGACCAAAAGGGTTCATTCCCAAAACCGGTAAAGACCGTATCAGGAATAGCCGGTGTTTCGGGCATCCGTTTTATCGTTTGGGCCGTATCTTTTGTACCCTCTTTCGGTTTGGCGGAGTTGTTGCAGCTCATTATAAAAAGGCTGACGGCAAGGAGGGTGAGTAAGCGCATTTTTATTGATTTTAAAGGGGAAGTTACAACCGATTTCAGCGAAATTTATCTATTTGGTTTTCAAGTGGGCAATACGGGAAGTTTTTCGCATTTTTGCACTAATCAAGAGGTACCGGATGAAGTCAACAATTTATAACGGATTGGCAGATAAGAAGAAACAGGGCAAAAAATCCTTTGCCGTACTGATCGACCCCGATAAAGTAAATACGGCCGTACTGGATGAACTGATCGAACTGTCGACCTCCGCAAAAGTGGATTACCTGCTCGTTGGCGGCAGCCTGGTCATTTCCAACCACCTGGATGAATGTGTGCAGCATATCAAACAGAATTGCGATATCCCGGTTATTCTTTTCCCCGGTAGTCCTTCACAAGTAAGCAAGTATGCCGATGCCTTATTATATCTTTCATTGATCTCCGGCCGTAATCCTGAATTACTGATCGGGCAACATGTGGTATCTGCTCCATTTGTTCGCATGAGCGGATTAGAGATAATGCCTACCGGTTATATTGTAGTGGATGGCGGTGCTCCTACCACCGTTTCTTATATCAGTAATGCAGCCCCGGTTCCCTGTGATAAAAACGAGATCGCCATGTGTACGGCGATGGCCGGTGAAATGCTCGGGATGAAATTAATTTACATGGATGCAGGCAGTGGCGCCAAAAGGCCGATCACTGAAAGCATGATCGAATCGGTGGCCAAACATATCGAAGCTCCATTGATCATCGGTGGTGGCATTATCCAGCCGGAAAAAGCTTATCTCAACTGCAAGGCCGGCGCCGATGTGATAGTTGTAGGTAACGCGATCGAAAAGGACGGATCCCTGATCAAAGAGATGAGTGATGCGGTTCACAGCGTGCCTATTAAAGCATGATCATTTACAATTGTAGATTGAAGATTTGAGTAATGTCCCGGTTTGAAATTATTTTGAACCACAGCAGGAACATAGCTACATAGATTTCACATAGAGGCCTATGTGTCTGACTATGTTCCTATGTATCTATGTGGTTCAGCTATCCTTATTTATACGGCTAAATTCAAACCAGGACATTACCAGGATTTGAGTATTACCAGGACTACCTTGCTAAAGCGTATGACCTGGCGCCACTTTGTTTTCACAAATTTCTTCTTTCTCTATTATAAATGTAATGGGTTGCTGGTGGTAACTGACCATTGCTTCATTTTTATCAGCAAAAGGATATTTCCATAATCCGCGACAATCTGTTATGACCGTGCTCACTCTCTTACCCAATCCATAGCCCGGGTCTGTCAGGATATTCACAATATCCGGTTGTCCGTTCACGCCGACAGTAAATCGAACCCATACAGTATACCTGCCGGCAGGTATCGTGTCCAGCGCTGCACTATCCAGTTCAAGCCTGTCATTCAGGTAGTTCTTCCACCTGTCAAAATCCACGGTTGGTTGGGCCGGGACTTCGCAAATAATAATTCCATCCTCCTCTTCCCCGGGTTTACCGGCTTCAACCGTAACGGGCACAGTCGTATCAACGGTCGGTGAATCAGCGAACGAAAAGCAGAGCAGTAACACAATAAAAAAGAAACGCATGGTTATAAGATTCTTACCCGGAAAAATTCCATATTGCAAACCGCCTGTTTCAACTATTCACAATGGGACTATTTGACCGGTTCAAAAAGAATAAAGAACTTCCTTTTTCGAGGGGTTCGTATTTTCATACGGCGATCAATGACGATGACCTGCACACCCTGATCAACCAGGCCATTGATGTGTTTGAACGAAATGAGCATGCTGATACTGAAACGATCATTCTTTCCATCTACCGGATCTATCCCGATAAGAACCTGGCAATAGCTTTATATCGTTTTATACCAACAGCCTTTTGCCGCCTGTTCTTTTACCAGGTAAATTATTCCGATGAATATATTGTAGCCAGCAAAGGCAAGGAACCACAAGAGTTCCATTATTCGGATGACGGAATCTATAATATGGTCGCCATGATCAGCAAGCAAAGGATCATACAGTCGGCAAGACCGGAAGCAACTTTCAATGTTTTATTTCACAGCGCTGATTTCAACGCGATCAATAAAGCGGTAAAAGACGGGGCGGAGCTGGAGAATCTTAGCTGCTTTCCTTCCTATTTTGCAAAGACGGTATAAAAACGTTACATGAAAGAATTAAAGAAGGTTTGGAGGTTATATTTCCTGGTTTATGGGAGGAATACTTCTTTGCTTTTCCAGTCCTGTTCTCAGTCATACAAAAAAAGAGGGTCCTACCCTAACTGCTTTTCTCTTTCCCCTCTTTTGAGCTCTTAGTAATACTACCTGAGATCTTCCACCTTCACTCTTGTGGGTGTTGCAGTACCTGCAATAATAGCTTTCGAACTCAATGCGATCGCCTTAATGATCATTGTCATGTTGTCCAGGTCAAGGGTTTCCACATGATCCGTCACTTTATGATAGTTGGGTTCACTATCCATTTTGGAAGTGGAGATGGTATGAGCAGGAACACCCAGTCTTGCCAGCGTGGCATTATCGGAACGATAGAATAATTGTTGGGTGGGATAAGGATCGGGTTGAAAGCTGAACCCGGTGCCTTCCAGGTTCTTTTGCAGGATAATTCCCATATCGGTCTTTTCATAACCGGTGATATAAGCGGAATTCTTGCCCCATTTGCTTTCGGTACCGATCATTTCAATGTTGAACATCGCCATTACTTTATCGGCTTCGAATTGTTTTGAAAAATACTGTGATCCAAATCCGCCCACTTCTTCCGCAGTAAAGGCAGCGAATACGATCGTTCTTTCATTACTCTTTAATTCCCTGAAATATTTTGCCAGCAGGATGACCGCTGTTGTTCCCGCCGCGTCATCATTGGCGCCGTTATAAACAGAATCCCCATTTATCGCTTTGCCGATCCCCAGGTGGTCGTAATGACCCGAGAATATCACATATTCATCCTTCCGGCTTTTTCCCGGCAACACGCCGACCACATTCGCCAGTTTCTGTTCGGTGATCTCCTGGGTTGTTAGGATCTCGTAGTGAGACGGGTTGGCATCACTCAGGACAAAGACAACGGATTTATCTGTTTTAAAAAAATTGGATCGTAAGCGGGACAGCCCGCTAAAATTGGAAGCATAACTTTTATTGATCACTATCAGCATGTTCTTACCGGATCTTGCATACTTTCTTGTTTCTGCCTGGAAATTAACACCCGCGGGAATAATTACTTTTTCATATCCCATATCCTGTGTGATCTTTAATTCCGGCTGGCAACTCACCACCAGGATATCCTTTGGATCCAGCGCAGTGCCGTCAAAACTGCCCGCGACTGTCAGCGTTTTTGTCCTGATCATCGCGAATGGCTGTTTGTAACTGTCGCTGTTATTCCAGGTATTCAATCCTATCGCTTTGAATTCAGCCGCAATAAAATCGGCTGCTTTGTCAATACCCGGTGTAAATGTTTTTCGTCCTTCCATATCATCGGAAGCGAGTGTCCGTTCAATGCGCTCCACTTCACCGGTGGTGATGATCGCATCCATATCCCGGGAAACCGTTAGTACTTTTTCCTGCGATGTACACCCTGTCAATAAAAAAGAGGTTGTTGATATCAACAACCCCGTGCGAAGACTTCTTCTCATCATGTAAATATTATTTAGCTGAACCTAACTCTTAAATTCAATAATTGGCAACAGGCAATGAGCAAAAAACACATTCCGATTATTGCTTATTGCCTATTGTCCTACAAACTCATCATCTCCTTGAATTTCACCGTTTGTCTCCGGCTTACTTCGATCTTTTCGCCTCCTTTTAATTCCAGTAATAACCCGCCGTTGAAATAAGGCTCGATCTTGTCGATCATCCGCAGGTTGACGATATGTTTCCGGTTGGCGCGGAAAAATGTCTTTTCATCCAGTCTTTCTTCCAGTGCGTTCAGGGATTTAAGGATCAGTGGCTTGTTGGCGCCAAAGAAAACCTTGGCATAGTTGCCCACACTTTCAAACAGACGGATCTCGCTCAGTTTTACAAACCAGCAACGTTCCCCGTCCTTTACAAATACCTGGTCAGCTTCGGTAAGAATGCTGTTATTGAAATTCTCGCCTTCTGTTTTTATTTCTTTATGGTCGGTAAAATGGAGTTTCTGGATAGCATCGGCCAGGCGCTTGGGTTCCACCGGTTTCAACAGGTAATCCAGCGCATTTACTTCAAAGGCTTTGAGGGCAAATTCATCATACGCGGTAGTGAAGATCACCTGGGGAGATCTTTCCAGCTGCGCGAGCATATCAAATCCTGTTTTACCGGGCATCTGTATATCCAGGAAGATCAGGTCGGGCTGCTGGCTTTCGATCTTTGCAATACCTTCTTCGGCATTGGCCGCTTCGTCCACTACTTCTACTTCCGGAAAATCCTGTAATAATTTTTTTAATTCTGTCCGGGCCAGGCGTTCGTCATCGATAATAATTGCTTTCATGTGTAATTTGGTTTTCTTGATACGATCAATTACTGTTCACCGGTATAGATACTTTGGCTTCCACCAGTGAAGGCGTTGTTTGTTTTATTTCAAATTTTGCTTTGTCTCCGTATAATAAGGTCAACCGGTTGGTCGTACTCGACAGGCCAAAACCTTCGTCACCACTTTTAAACCCATTTAAATAACCGGTATTCTGTACAATGAGTTCGTGATAATTGTTTTTGAAATCAGAGATCACTTTCACCACGCCACCATTGATCTGTTTGCTGATCCCGTGCTTGATGGCATTCTCCACCAGTGTTTGCAACATCATTGGGGGCACCGGATGATCCAATGTATCCTCATCGATCAGGTACTCGATCCGCAACCGGTCCTCGAACCGCATATTCTCCAGCGCCAGGTAATCTTTTACGATATTCAATTCTTTCTCCAGCGGAACTGTTTCCATCTTTTCCGATTGAAGACTGCTGCGGAGGATATTACTTAATTCCGTTACTGCTTTTCTCGCCCGCTGCGGGTTCTCATCCACCAGTGCACGGATACTATTGAGCGAGTTAAAAATAAAATGCGGGTTGATATGCGCCTTGATGGTCTTCAATTCCAGCTCCTTGATCAGGGTCTCCAGCCGCAAAGTATCCATCTGTTGCCGCTGGCTTTTCTGGAAGAAGTGATAGAAATAATAAATAAGCACCCAGGAGAGGATGAACATCCCGTTGTCGACGGTAGAACCAGCCAGCCGGGTAACAAAGGAAAGGTTGGTTTCCAGTACCATGCCAAAGAATTCCCTGGCTCCCAGTACGATCAGGCTAAAGATCATGGAGGTAACGATAACCGCAATGATCAGTTTGGGTATCACCTTCTGGATGGACTGCATCATCCAGCCCCGCCAGTTGATAAAGATCCGGAGGACATGCGTTACCAGTATCCCGGATATAAATACGATCGTTATGCGGCCGAACAGGATCCTGTTATCCATTTCCACTTTGTACACATGCTTAAAGAAAAGCATTACCAGTCCCACGCAGCCCCAGCCGGCAAATTGCAGTAGCCAATATCTTGTGGTATTCTTGATAGCCATGTCAGCAAATCTAGTTATTCCCGCCACTGGCAGGTTCTATAAATATACCAATGGCTGCTTACTTTGGCAAATGAGCCCGAAGAGAGGCTTCAGGAAGGCCAGGAGCCTTGTCCCACAGTGCTTTCAATACCTTAATCTCTTATACAATCTTTAGCAAAAAAGGCTGAACGGAAAGCATTAATTTTACAGCGTCTGGCTATCTTCGGGGAACACGGGCAGCCACTAAATAAGTATAAATGGAAATCACACCGGGTCCGCTTCTTAAGACAATTGATTCTCCTGCCGATCTCCGGCAATTACCCCGGGAGAAGTTACACCAGCTATGTGATGAATTGCGTCAATACATTATTGATGTGGTCAGTGTACACGGGGGTCATTTTGGCGCCAGTCTCGGTGTGGTCGAGTTGACAACGGCCCTTCACTATGTGTATGATACCCCTTATGACCAACTGGTTTGGGATGTAGGTCACCAGGCCTATGGCCATAAGATACTTACCGGCCGCCGGGATAATTTTCCCACGAACCGGAAATACCATGGTCTCAGTGGTTTCCCAAAAAGAAGCGAAAGCGAATATGACACATTCGGTGTAGGGCATTCTTCCACTTCTGTTTCGGCAGCATTGGGAATGGCGATGGCCGCAAAATATAAAGGTGAAAAAGACAGGAAAGTAGTAGCCGTTATCGGTGATGGCGCTATGACCGCCGGTCTTGCTTTTGAAGGAATGAACCATGCGGGCGTGGCCGATACGGATATGCTGATCGTTCTGAACGATAACTGTATGGGGATCGATCCCAATGTCGGCGCTTTGAAAGAATACCTGACCGATATCACTACTTCGCCTACTTACAATAAAGTAAAGGACGATGTGTGGAAGCTGCTGGGAAAATTACCGGTAGGAAAAAATTTCAGCCGTGCCATGGCGCACAAGCTCGCCGACAGTCTGAAAGGAATGGTGAGCAGCAGTTCCAATTTATTCGAAGCATTAAAGCTCCGCTACTTCGGTCCGATCGACGGACATAATGTTGCTAAACTGGTGGACACGTTAAAAGATCTTCGTGGCATACCCGGTCCCAAGATCCTGCATATTGTAACTGTAAAAGGAAAAGGATATGCATTGGCTGAAAAGGACCAGACCAAGTGGCACGCACCCGGCCTGTTCGATAAGATAACCGGTGAGATCCAAAAAAAGAAATTCGACCTGCCGCAACCACTCAAGTACCAGGATGTATTTGGCTATACGATGATCGAACTCGCGGAAAAGAATGACAGGATTTTCGGTATCACTCCCGCGATGCCTTCCGGTTCTTCCTTAAAATACATGATGGAGAAAATGCCGGACAGGGCTTTTGATGTAGGGATCGCCGAGCAACATGCCGTTACGGTAAGTGCCGGGATGGCAACACAGGGAATGAGAGTGTTCTGTAATATCTACTCTTCTTTTATGCAAAGAGCATACGACCAGGTGATTCATGATGTGGCCATACAAAAATTACCGGTTGTATTTTGCCTGGACCGTGCCGGTGTGGTCGGTGATGATGGACCTACCCACCATGGCTGTTATGATATCCCGTATATGCGTTGCATTCCCAATATGATCGTCAGCGCCCCGATGAATGAAAGTGAGTTGAGGAACCTGATGTATACAGCGCAGCTGGAATCGACAAAACTTCCTTTTGTTATCCGTTACCCGAGAGGGGAAGGTGTTATGCCGGAATGGAAAACAGAGATGAAAGAGATAACGATCGGCACAGGAAGAAAATTAAAAGAAGGAAAAGATATTGCGATCCTTTCTTTTGGTCACCCGGGCAATTTTGCCGCATTAGCCATCCGGGAATTAAAAAATGACGGACTCAACCCCGGTCATTACGATATGCGTTTTGCCAAACCCCTGGATGAAGCATTGCTTCATGAAGCCTGCCGGCAATATGAGAAACTGGTTACAGTAGAAGATGGAACGATCAAAGGCGGTATTGGCAGTGCCATTCTTGAATTCATGGCAGAGCATGGTTATAAGAATGAAGTCAGGATCCTCGGCATCCCCGACCGGCTGGTAGAGCACGGTACTCCTAAAGAATTACACCGCGAGTGCGGCTATGATGCACAGGCCATCGCGGATACGGTAAAAGATATGATGAAGGACAAGATCACTGTGAGCCAATTGCACGGTTAGGTTAGCCTCAAGGGCACATAGTGCCCGGGAATTATTTCAAAGAACAAATAGAAGAGCATTGCCCGCCGGAAGAATAAAGTGGTACAGCTCTATACAGGCCGGTGATTCTGACCGGCAATGAAACCGCCAGGATTTTCAGAAAGCTTTAACGGACCCCTGCAAATTTCTTTTGTGGAATTCCGTTCAGCAGGCATCATACCACCCAAACCGCTGTTACATGAAGTCCCTCCGCCTGTTCCTGATAGTCGCTATCGCTTTTATGGGTCTTGCCTGGTTCTCTCAAAGCAAGGGCTGGAAAAAACACAAGGCGTTGCAAGGTCCTGCCCTCAGCACCAACCATTCCCTTCCTGATAAAAGATCAGCTAAGCTCGAACAGAAAGCTGCGGCAGCCAACGTTTTTATACAACGGAATGGATACAATGATAAGGTCTGTTTCCTGCTTGATATGAGTCTTCCTTCCGGTCAGAACCGTTTCTTTATTTATGATCTCGGGAAAAACTCCCTGCAGGCTTCGGGCCTTGTAGCTCATGGAAACTGTTTTGAATACTGGCTTGAAGGAAGACGGTACAGCAATGTAGTGGGGAGTGGCTGTACGTCGCTGGGCAAATACAGGATCGGCAATTCCTATACCGGTAAATTTGGTTATTCGTATAAACTCCATGGTCTTGATTCGAGCAATAACAATGCATTCGAACGCACAGTGGTATTGCACTCGCACAGTTGTGTTCCCGGAACGGAAACAGCGGATGATATCTGCCAGAGCAATGGCTGTCCAACCGTTTCTCCCACCCTTCTCGTGGAATTAAAAAAGATCATCAACAATTCAAAAAAGCCATTGCTTCTCTGGATCTACGACTGATCCCTGTCCGCTGTTATTTTCGGATCGCCGGTTTCTTTCAGGTATTTTTTCTGTACATACTCCTTGTAAGGGATCCGTTGTACCTGGCTGAGCAGCCAGCCATGGAAATTAAAGATATTCAGGGTTTGTTTTTGAACATCGCTGTGTTCGTTGGATTCCAGTTCATCAACAGCTTTCCGGAAGAGGTCAGATTTTTCTTTATAGGAATTCAGGTAAAACGTGTCATGGAAACAATGCATCAGCGTTTTCTCAAATGAAAGCGTTTTTCCCTTTTTATAAAAATATGCGTAGGTCGATTTATACTGGGCATCAAACAATTTTGTGTTATTCATATTATACAGGATCAGCAGGAGAAAGAGATGGGCAAAGATGAATTGCTCTTCCCGGGTACCGTCTTTAAAATAGGTAACGCCTCTTTTAATGAATTGCAGTGACTCAGTATAATTATCCAGTACAAAGCAGGCGATCCCCAGTGAAAAACAGACCGTCCTGTTCATCTCGGGACTCAGCAAGGGTTCCCAACGAGTATACCGGGTCTTCATGTGCGCCACCAGTTTAGCCACTTCCTTGTAGCGGGCTGTTTTATTATAGACCTTGTTCAAAGCCAGGTATTTCACTACTTCAAAATGAGCTTTTTGCACATCGTCCGTGATCATGTCGTTGGCAGGATGATTAAACACCAGTTCAACATAATCGTATGCCCGGTGCATCACACCGGCATAGTTGACCATGCTTAATAACTCAATATAATGCTCGGTATCTGTTTTGATGAATTCATATTGCTCCCACCAGTCCTTTGTAGCTTCCTGTATCAGTAAAAGGCAGGATGCTGAATCGTTCAGCAAATACTGCAAAGTGGCATGACACATCCGGGTGTAATGCCTGTACCAGAATGACCGGCTCTGCAGACCCTGCTTGCGCTGGTGTACTTTTTCCAGCAGCGAGCTGATCTCAATCTTCAGGTCATCATCAAAATCAAAATGCGCCTTCCTTTTCAGCATCAGCACTTCCGTATAAAGGTCCCGGAGGGTGATCATTTCAGCGTATTCGTCATAGGTCATGATATTTGAGCGAAACAACTGGTGCAGGTCATCATAATGTACACCGCCACTGCTGAACAGGATCATTTTTTCAAATTCCTTTTTCAGGAGCTGGCTCATCGCGAAGAGTTCTGCTTTCCTGGCTTTGATTATTGTTTTTTTCCAGAGTGACAGGGCTTCGTTCAACAATCCTTTTTTACGGTTGATCCTGATCAGCTGAATACTCTTGAATATCTCCTGCTCCACGTTATCCCGGTTCGTATAACTGATCAGGCATTCGTTCAGTTGGTTGGCCAGGTAATGTTTTTGAAAAGCGATATTCTTTTTGGTGATGGCAGGTGTAAGATGTTTAAGCAACAGTTCCTCGTCGTATTTTTTTTGGGCAGCGATGGCATCAAATAGTTTCAGGTACAGCGGCGTTTTTGTGCCGCCGGTGTCCGCGAATCTCCGTTTGAAGAACAACTTTTCGTTCCGGTTCATGCTTTGTATCAATTGCCATAAAACAGCTGATGAAGTACTCATAGCAATGGTATTGATCCGGTTATTAAATTAGTTATCCTCATCAGACAAGCTTTCCTCACCAAATATAGCAAAATATCAATTACTCATAATGCGATAACTATCAATTATTTAAGTGCTAATAATTAGCAAACACTCATTTTCCTCCCCAAATATTTATTGAAATTAAAGAAAATAACAGCTTTAGGCGGGGCTAGATTTACAATATGATTGAATGACAGAATAGCAAGGGTTTCCAAACATATTTCTGGTCAAAAATCATTTACCATTAAACCGAAAATTCAAACAGTAACGAAAGGAAGCCAAAACCAACTGACTAAAACAAAAGCCATCCGCTAGCGGATGGCTTCTCAATTACAGACGTATCAGTTTTAAGCCAGGGAGGCATCCATTGTAATGGTTGTGTTCAGTAATTTGCTGATAGGACAATTCTCTTTTGCTTCTGCCGCGCATTCAGCAAATTTATCAGCCTTCATCCTCGGCACTTTTGCTTTTACTTCGAGGTGACTTGCAGTAATGGCCCCGTTCTCCAGCGTGATAGAACAGGTGGTCTCAATCTTCCGGGGCGTAAACCCTGCGGCACCCAGTACAAAACTCAGTTTCATAGAAAAACATCCTGCATGAGCTGCTGCCACCAGTTCTTCGGGATTGGTAAATGTGCCATCATCAAACCGGCTTCTGAAATCATATTTTTTATTTTTCATCACCCCGGACTGTGTGGTCAGTTTCCCGGTCCCCTCTTTTCCTGTTCCCTTCCAGTTGGCAGTTGCTGATCTTTTCATGTGTTAATTTTTTATTTAGGAATTTATTGTGGTTGAATGACCTCTTCCATTTCGGCCAGCCTGTTTTCCGGCTCGTTGTATTCAATGATAAAATTATTCTTTCCTTCACCGATGATGATCTTCAGGAATTTTTGCTGCACCAGTTCCAGCAAAGACAGGAACAGGAAGATCGCATGCACCCTGTTCTCACAACGGTCAAATATCCGTTCAAATGACAGTGTCCGCTGTTCTCTCGCCTGGGTCAGCATCTGGTCGCGGCTGACCTCCATGGTATAGTTGTATTGCACCACTGTATGCACCGGCTTGTTAAGACGGTCGCTGTATTTCTGCATGGCCCGTTCAAAAGCCCGCATCAGTTTGAACAAGGTAATATTCTGTATTTCGGTACCCTCACTATCCTCCTCCCCGATACTGGATAGTTCCCGCTGGATATTCCCTCTTTTTACCATCAGCATCCTCAATGCTTCCATCTCCGCCATCTCTGCTGAAGCTTCTTTGAAGCGTTTATACTCCATGATCTTATTGATCAGTTCCTGGCGGGGGTCGATCTCATTACCCTGGGCATCCAGTTCTTTTCTCGGCAACAGCATTTTGGCCTTGATACGCATCAGTGTGGAAATGAACAGGATGAACTCGCTGCTCAGCTCAATATTCAGCTCTTCACTTTTATGGATATAGTCGAGAAAATCATTAATGATCCCGGTGATGGGTATATTATAGATATCCAGCTCATCTCTTTCGATAAAGAAAAGCAGGAGGTCAAAAGGTCCTTCGAACTGGGCTAGTTTGATCTGGTACGATGTATTGTTCACGAAATACTTGATTGGTAATAGAAAAATAAT
>DASYLC010000334.1:0-4313 GCA_036009775.1 Chitinophagaceae bacterium | reverse complement strand
GAGAATGAGGCCTGGACCATGGCAAGAAAGATATCGGGTTTATTGTGGGATTATTTCAACCATCCCTGAAGTATACATAGTGTACCTGAGGGTACTAGTAAATGATTCCCTTTATTTAAACAACTGGTAAGCGATAAAGCTCATCACATACGCCAGTCCCGTCATATATATCAATTGTATGATCGGCCATTTCCAGGATCTTGTCTCCCGCTTTACAACAGCCAGGGTACTCATACACTGCATGGCAAATACATAGAAGATCATCAGGGAGAGCCCGGAAGCGAGGTTGAAGACAGGAGATCCATCTGGTTTTACGGCGGCTTTCATTTTTTCTTTTAACAACAATGCACCTTCGTCATCATCACCCACACTATAGATAGTGGCCATGGTCCCAACAAAAACCTCTCTTGCCGCAAAAGAAGTGATGAGAGCGATCCCGATCTTCCAGTCATAACCCAGCGGCTGTATAGCCGGTTCAATGGTCTTCCCTAGTATACCCGCATAGGAATTCTCCAGTTTTGCGGTCTGGTATTCTTTTTCGATTTGTGCGGAATCAGCGCCCGGTACGGCTCTCAGCAGTTCATATTTCGCCGATACCCGCTCCATCCTGTTGCCCGGCCCGAAAGAACAAAGGGCCCAGAGAACAAGACTGATGATCATGATCACTTTACCGGCATCCATCACGAATATTCTTGCCTTGCTGATCATCGTCGGCAATACATTTCCCCATCTGGGCGAACGATAAGTCGGCAGTTCGAGAATAAAAAAGCTTTTCTCTTTTATATGGATGAACCATTTGGCCACCCAGGAAACGATCAATGCCATCACCAGCCCGAGGAGGTACAGACCCATCATTACCAATCCCTGTACGCCAAGAAAACCGAGCAAATAAGTTTTTGGGATCACCAGGCCGATAAGAATAGTATAAACGGGTAATCTCGCCGAACAACTCATCAGCGGGGTGATCAGGATGGTCAGTAATCTCTCTTTCTTGTTCTCAATATTCCGGGCGCTCATAATGGCCGGTACTGCGCAGGCAAAACCACTGATCATCGGCATTACACTTTTTCCATTCAGTCCGACACTTCGCATCAGCCGGTCGGAGAGAAAACTGATACGGGCCATATAGCCGGTATCTTCCAGCAACGTAATGAGCCCGAATAAGATCATGATCTGCGGTACAAAAACAAGAATACCGCTAAGACCCGCGATCACTCCATTGATCAGCAGATCGGTCCAGCGGTTATCGGGTAAGGATAAAGAAAGTGAGTGACTGAGTTCGGCAAATCCATATTCGATCCAGTCCATCGGAAATTGCGCCAGCCAGAACACACTTTGAAATAATAAAAACAAAACTCCTAAAAGGATCAGGTAACCCCAGACACGATGTAAAAGAAGGTTATCAAGCTTTTCAGTGAACAACGATTTCTGTAAAGGATCGGGTGCAGATACAGCCTGTTGCATAATATGACGGATGCGGCTGTATCGCTGCAGGATCTCTTCCGCCTGGGTGCGGGTACGATTAAAATTAGTTTCCTTTTCAATATCGTCTAATGATCTCCGCAACGCAGGATCCAGGTCAAAATGTTCATGGTTGATCAAATAATGGATCGCAGTATAATCACTTAAATGAGGAAACTTTTCTTTTACCGCCGTTACCGGTGCCTCCGCCAGTGCTTTATTGTCTATAAAATCTCTGACCGGCGCCTGGTATAAATGCTGTGCGGTCTGCTCGATCGCTTTTTTGAGCTGGGGTATGCCTTTGTTCTTTCTTGGATTAACGGCCACGACAGGAACACCCAATTCTCTTTCCAATGCAGGGATATCAATTTTAATTCCTTTTCGCTTTGCCATATCCATCATGGTCAGGGCGATCACTACCGGAACTTTCAGATCAATGATCTGGGAACAAAAAAGAAGGTTCCGCTTCAGGTTGCTGGCATCTGCAACGGCCACTACCACATCCGCCTTTAATTCCTTATCCTGGTTGAGCAATACCTTATAGCTTACCCATTCATCTTCCCGCCCGGGGTACAGGCTATAAGTTCCCGGCAGGTCGATCACTTCGGCATGTTCGGTAGCAGATAAGGAGGTGGTCCCGGTTTTTTTATCAACCGTTACACCCGGAAAATTTCCCACCTGCTGACTCAAACCGGTCAGGCAGTTAAAAAGTGAACTTTTTCCGCTATTGGGATTCCCCACCAGGGCAATATGTAAACGATCTTTTTTCACGATAGCAAAGTCTGCAAATGTAGAGTGGTAAAGGCAAACAGCCTTACGAATTGCGATTTTTAAACAACCGTAACGGGAGAAAACAAGGCCTGAACCGACCTGAATAGCTACTCTGTCATTTTAACATCAAATCATCGCTCTTTATTTGTATTGGTCCCGGGCCAGAACATAACTTTGCCGGACAACACCGATTATGCAATCCACCTTTTCAAAGCTCCTGCTCTTCACCGTATTATTCACGGCCTGCTCTTCTCCCAAACACATCGCTAAAACAGATACGGAGAATACGGAAAGCCTCGAAAATATCAGGACACATATCCAATATCTTGCCGATGATAAACTGGAGGGAAGAAGGACCGGAACTCCGGGTGAGGAGCTGGCCATGCAATATATCAGCGGGCAATTCAAAAAGATCGGGTTGGTTCCTAAAGGAACAGAATATTACCCGCAATCATTCCCTGTCAACGATGGAAAAAAAATAGATGATATAACTGAATTGATCATCAATGGCAATAAGCTTGAAACAGGAAAAGATTTTTTCCCTTTCCCCTTCAGCCCGGACCAGTCGATCGAAGCGTTGCCTTCTGTTGCTATCCAGGAAGTAGGAATGCCCTGGTTCTTTGATATGAAAGAAGTACTCGAAGAGAATAAAGACAATCCTCATTTCGACCTCGTGAATTATATCCGTACGAATTACAAAGGGATCCAGGACCGGGGAGCCGTTGCGATGGTCTTTTACAATTCTTCTGCCATCGATGATAAACTGGTCTTTGATCCGAAAGATAAATCAGAGAAACTGGCATTACCAGCGATCTATGTAACAAAGGATGCTGCGAAAAAATATTTTTCCGACAGGTCAGCGACATTAAAATTCAAATTGAGAACCGGGATCAGCGAAAGAAACCGTACCGGTCATAATGTGATAGGGTATATTGATAACAGGGCCGCTACTACTGTAATTTTTGGCGCCCATTATGATCATCTCGGTTATGGAGAAGATGGCAACTCGATGATCAGGACAGGAGAAAAAAGTATCCATAACGGCGCGGATGACAATGCCAGCGGGACCGCTGCGTTGATCGAACTGGCCAGGCAACTGAAAACTTCCAACGCCACCAATAATAATTACCTGTTCATCGCTTTCTCGGGAGAAGAACTGGGATTATTCGGATCCAAATATTTTACGGAACATCCAACGATCGATCTCGGTACAGTCAATTATATGATCAATATGGATATGGTGGGAAGGCTGAACGACAGTACTAAAATATTGACCATCGGCGGGTTTGGCACTTCTCCTGCCTGGAGCGAAGTGGTCAACGACAAGGATTTTTTCAAACTGCCTTATGAAAAGAATGTTACTCCCCCACTGATCATTAAGATCGATAGCAGCGGAACAGGCCCGAGTGATCACACTTCATTTTATCGTAAAGACATTCCGGTATTATTTTATTTCACGGGCTTACATTCAGATTATCACAAACCCTCCGATGATGCTGATAAGATCAATTATAAGGGGGAACTGATGATCATCCGGCATATCAGGAACCTGGTCGAGTCACTGGATGATAAAGAAAAACTTGCTTTTACCAAGACCAGGGAAACACAGACCGGTAGTTCCGCACGGTTCAGCGTATCGATGGGCATCATGCCTGATTATACTTTTTCCGGAACAGGTGTAAGAGCAGACGGCATAAGTGATGGAAAGCCCGCGCAGAAAGCAGGATTGAGGACAGGCGATATTATCATACAACTTGGAGATAATACGATCACCTCCCTGGAGAATTATATGCAGGCACTTGGTAAATTCAAAAAAGGCGAGAAGACCAAAGTCAAATTCAAAAGAGGAAATGAAACGCTGGAAGCCGATGTTGAGTTTTAAGTTGTAATTTGTACCATTGATTTTTTTATGGCAGACCGCAGCACCAAACTTGTTCTGGATACCAGGGGACTGACGGATGGTTTTTTTGACGACACCCGGCTGTTGGGTATCATGGCTCCTGTAAAAGACTACCAGTTTTGCTGGCTCCTTAACAGCGTTATCGGTCATAACTTTCGCATTAACAACGACCTCGAGATAC
>DASYLC010000333.1:0-8195 GCA_036009775.1 Chitinophagaceae bacterium | reverse complement strand
GGTTCCAACCGAAACAGATATCATCCATGATCGAGTACCGCCAGTTTTTCGGTGAACCCCAAAAGGAGACAGGTATAACCGTCAATATCGATTCCAATAACAATATTACAGGTAAAGTCATCCAGCCTTCCAAATACCTGATGAGTTATTCATTGGAAATGTTTTTCGCAAACGGTGGAAGCACCTGCTACATTGTTTCCGTAGGTGATTATGAAACAGGCGGGGTCCAGTTTCAGAATCTCAAAGATGGCCTGGATAAAACCGATGAAGTGAATGAAGTGACCTTACTGGTATTCCCGGATAGTACGGGACTGGATACCCCTGTTGATTATTATGCTTTGCATAAAGAAGCCATTGATAAATGTGTGTTATTGAAAGATCGTTTTGTGGTAATGGATGTATGGTTGAGCCCCGACCCGGATGCTGATAACATCACGATCCTGCGTAACTCGAACCTGGGCAACAGCACCGACGATCTGAAATATGCTGCTGTGTATTACCCGCGGATCTATACCATACTTGACTACTTCTATAAAAATGATGATGCAGTGGTGAAAGTTACCGGCGGTGCTGCCGACACCCTTGAGGCTCTTAAAGCGGTGAATAACGCACAGTATTTCCAGGCCAGGAGCGCCATTAATAATATAGAGATGGTGATGCCGGTATCCGCAGCCGTAGTTGGTAAATATGCACAGGTAGATGGAACACGGGGAGTTTGGAAAGCGCCCGCAAATGTTACTATCGATTATGCGATACGGCCCGAAAAAATGATAACAGATAAGCAACAGGAGCGGCTGAATGTTGATGTCAACGCCGGCAAATCCATCAATGTGATCCGGTCGTTCCCGGGAAGAGGTTCCGCACTCATTTGGGGTGCACGCACGCTTGCGGGCAACAGTAACGAATGGCGTTATATCCCCGTAAGAAGGTATTTCAACATGGTTGAAGAGTCGACCAAGAACGCCACCCAGGCTTTTGTATTCGAACCAAATGATCTTAATACATGGTCGCTGGTAAAGTCGATGATCTCGAATTTTTTGATCCAACAATGGAAGTCGGGGGCGCTGCAAGGAGTTACACCCCAGGAAGCTTTTTTTGTACATGTTGGATTAAAGGAGACAATGACGTACCAGGATATTCTCGAAGGCCGGATGATCGTCGAGATCGGCCTCGCAGTTGTCCGACCAGCTGAATTCATCATACTTCGTTTCATGCATAAGATGCTTGAAGAAGCGTAAATAAAATTTATAATTAAAAAATACTTCAATCATGAGCGATAAATACCAAGACAGCCATGACAAAGACTGTGGCTGTAACGATAATGAATCAAGAACAAAAACGGATGAAGCGATAAAAAAAGAACGGGATAAACTATGTACCGATCTTTTCGATTCGGCAGGAGTAGTGGCCGAGTATGAAAGCAAAGTAAAAGATCTCAAGATTCTAAAAGGCCTCAAAAATTGTTCATTTACCTGGTCGGAAGAATACTATCATTATTACAGGGACCTTTCTCTTGGTTACGGCAGTAAATTATTACAGTCATCTGAATCCATCAAGGAAAGTGTGAAAAATAACACTGCGACTGCAAAACTTTTATCTGAAACATTAAAAGCTATATGTAAAGCTACCGGCGATGTCAGCACCAAAGTAAAAGACCTCGGCGAGGAAGCTTTTCGGTTGAATGGGGCAATGAACCACGACTGTAACTGTGCCGCAATGACCATTATTACAGGCAAAAGACCTGATAAAGGGAACTGCCCCGATCCGGGCCCGCCTCCCGGTAACAGCAAGCCTTGTGATGAAGGTTCGCATAAATTAGACACCCTGGTAGCGGCGGGAGATAAGCTTGTTAACTACATATGTAAAATTTACAAGTCGGCAAGCGATGTATCCGGTATCCAGGCATTTTCCAGTATAACCACAATCGATAAAGCCCAAAGCGACCTGAACGATATTGTCAAAAAATTTGATACACATATACAAGACTCGATAAAGAAAGGAGAGACAGGCGTAAAGAATTCGTACCAGGAGCTTGGCAAAGTTGTGCAGGAGATCTCCAAAGCATATGTTGGCAGGTATGATTCGCGAAGCAAATTTGAAGGATTGTATGATGCTTCAAAAGATATCTGCTGTAATCAATGCGACTGTATCAGGGATAAAAATTGCGCAGAGGAGATATGCACTCTTTGCAAAAAGGTACTTCCCTGCGAGAAAGAACAGGCTGCGACCGCCAGTTAAAGCCCAAAACAAATTATTCAATATAAAATATTTCATTTTATGACACAAGAACAAGTCGATAAATCCTGTATAGTCAACCCTTATGTTGACCTGGGCGGCTGGGAAAAAGAAAAATGGGTTATTAAATGTTGTACGGAACCCACTACGGGCACCCCGGGTGGATGTGATTGTTGTTATGATGCATTTACGAATGTGCAAAAGAAAACCAGCCTTAAACTGAATGAGAAGCTGGAAAAAGCCCGGCAGGCAGCGGAGCGCTATAAGTTCCTCAACGAAAGACGTGACATGCTGAAGTCATGGTATGAGGACCTGAAAAAGGCAGACGAATTAGCCCGTACTATTTGCGGTGAATTCAGTCTTCTGGACACACAGGTCGAAGATGCGCATCAAAATTCAACATATGCGATCGAAGCTATCCGGTACTTGTTTTGCATGATCAAAGATTTCTTCACGCAGGTCGATAATCTAAAAACAACATTCGACAACCTGTGGAATTGTTTGGCTACGTTAAATAATCCTGAAGTTAACCGCTCGGGAGTTTATAAATCATTGCAAGCTTATAAAGAAAAGCTCGAAACGGTAGTAAAGACCAGGGATGAACTAATACGCCTGATCATTCTTGCTATCCGTCTTTCAAACCAGATCGAAGAAGAATTGTCGGATAATTATGGTATAAGAAGGGTATTCAAATACTGGAGGAACCGGTTTAACTGTTGTAAAAAAACAGAGGATACTGATCCCTGCAAGCCGGAACAGGAACCGGACTGTAAAGAACCGACATCGGCCTGTGTTTTTGTATTGCCGCTTGTCCAATTCCCCATCCTGGGATCGGTTTACTACAAAAAGATCGAGAAAGAATTGCTGTGCCACGAGAAACTAAGTCAAACAGAGCTCACTAACCTGAATACTTTGAATAAAGAAAAAGCAGAGCTGGTGGCCCGTACAGAGAGTCTGAAAAAAGCGATCGAAGAAACAAATCCGGAGAACCGCTGTAAATAAAAACGGCTGGCGCCGATCTAGTAAAAATTTAAATCAATAATTATGGCAGATAATTTCAAATACCCGGTTCCGAAATTTCATTTTGAAGTAAAATGGGGCGGAACCCGGATGGGATTTACGGAAGTAACCGGCCTTGATTTTGAGACCCAGGTCATCGAATACCGCGAAGGTAACAGTCCCACTTACAGTACTTACAAGCAACCGGGGTTACAGAAATGCAGCAACGTAATAATGAAACGCGGCACGGTGCTGGAAGATTTTGAATTTTTCAAATTATGGCGGGAGACGGTTAAGTTCCAGGAGAGCAACAAAGTAAAATCAAAATTCAGGAGAGATATTACAATTACACTGCTGAATGAAGAGCACAAGCCTATCATTTCGTGGACGCTGCAGAATGCCTGGCCTACAAAATACCTGTCTACTGACCTGAAAGCCGATGGAAACGAAGTGGCGATCGAATCAATGGAATTTGTACATGAAGGTTGCAATATCGTGGAAGCAAAATAAAGTTCCATGAGTTTGTATCAAACAGTCAATTTTCACTTCGCGGTACATTTCAATTTCGAACCCGGCGAAACGAATGATATACGTTTTCAATCGGTATCGGGCCTGGATTCAACTCTTGAAACGGAAACGATAAAAGAGGGAGGCGAAAATCATTTTGAACATGTGATACCGCTCCGCCGGCGCTATGGCCCACTTGTGTTGAAAAGAGGATTGATAAAACCGGAGCAATCCAAATTGACAAAATGGCTCAAAGATGCATTCGATAATGAAAAGATCGTAACCTGGCCCGAAGTCGTGATCATGTTATTCGGGGATGATCATAAAGTGATGATGAAGTGGACGATCAATAATGTATGGCCGCGAAGCTGGAAGGTCGGTGAATTACATGCCGAAAGGGGAGAGATCCTGATCGAATCGCTTGAACTCAATTATAACCGGCTCGTATTTAGTGACCCTTAATATTATTCTACTATGCCCATCGAGATACGCGAATTGGTTATTAAAGCAACGGTGACCGAGGACAATATTGGCGCTACCAACTTGTCCGGCAAGCCCGCATTGGACAACGCACAGGCTCCCAATGAACAGATCATTAACATTTGTATTGAAAAAATACTCGCGATTTTAAAAGACAGAAAGGAGCGCTAAAATGCTACTGGCAAAACTTGAGATAAAATCTTTCTCTGATAATTTGTTCACGCAGGACGGCGGGAAAAAGGATTTTGTCATACCTATAAACCCGGAAGGGTTTACCAAGAATTATAAAGTAGAGCACGATACCTCAAGTGGTCATGGGAATAACCAGACCAATCCTAAATTCAAATCCACCGCACCCGAAGAACTTAAGATCGATTTCATCCTGGATGGCACCAAAACAATGGAAGGATATCATCAATCATTGAAATCGCTCAAGGTAACCGAGCAGCTCGCTAAATTCCTGGAATGCGTTTACGATTATGATGGTAAGATCCATCGTCCCCGTTTTCTCCAGGTAATGTACGGTTCCGAGCTGAATTTCCCTTGCGTCTTATCCACCCTCGATATCAATCACACCTTATTCGACCAGGAAGGCTCGCCATTACGGGTAAAGATCAGCGTGGCATTTTTGAAATACGTGGCGCCTGAAAAAAGAGTGAAAGAAGAAAGGAATGAATCACCCGATCTGACCCATCACCGGATATTAAAGGAAGGGGAAAGGCTGGACCTGCTGAGTTTTGAGTATTACACCACCCCGAATTACCTGTTGCAGGTAGCAAAGTTCAACGACATGACAACGATACGGAATAGCCGGCCAGGCAGATCTATTTTTTTACCGCCACTGGATAAATCGGAAAAATAAAATGGAAGAAGTCAGCGTATTAAATACTTCAGCTCACGACGTTGTAACGTTTGATATCCTTTTGGACAACCAGGCTGTCAACCCGGAATACCAGGTGCTGTCTCTTTCCGTCTCCAGGGAGATCAACCGTATTCCTTCGGCAAAGATCGTATTCCGGGATGGCGAGGCTTCGGAACGCACATTCGCCATCAGCAATAAAGATGATTTTAAACCTGGAAAAAAGATCAGGATCAATGCAGGCCGGGACGGAACAAAAGAACAGGTTTTCCAGGGCATTATTACCAAACATGCCGTGCGTGTAAAAGCAAGCGGGGATAGTGAACTTATCATAGAATGTCATGATGAGGCCATTCGTATGACCATTGGCAGGCACAGTCATTATTATGCGGATGTAAAAGACAGCGAAGTGTTCGATGAACTGATCGGGAAATACAAAGGAATAAGTGGCGATACTGTTGCCACGAAGCAAAAGCATAAAGAACTTGTACAACATCATATTTCAGACTGGGACTTTATGCTGCTGAGAAGCGAAGCCAACAGTATGCTTGTGAATGTTGATGATGGTACCGTGATAATTTCCAGGCCCGATACTTCTCAACAAGCTGTAACACGCATCACTTATGGCGATTCCGTTCTTGAATTCGAAGCGGAAATGGATGTGCGCATGCAATGGAAAAAGATACAGGCTATCTCATGGGACTTTAGTAACCAGCGCCTGTTCGATGCCGATGCCTCATCGGTTTCGTTCTCAGAACATGGTAATATCACAGGAAGCGACCTGGCAGATATCCTGAGCCCCGATAATTACAAATTACATCATAGTGGTAATCTTCCCGAGCAGGAATTGCAGGATTGGGTAGATGGAAGAATGCTTCGAAGCCGGCTTGCCAAAATAAGGGGACGTGCAAAATTCTTTGGTTTCGCGGGCATTAAACCCGGGAACATGGTCCAGCTGGATGGGGTCGGTGAGCGGTTTACGGGAAAAGCATTCGTTACGGCAGTCAGGCACGATATCGGCAATGGCAGCTGGGATACACATATACAATTTGG
Source organism: Chitinophagaceae bacterium (assembly GCA_036009775.1). Taxonomy (GTDB): domain Bacteria; phylum Bacteroidota; class Bacteroidia; order Chitinophagales; family Chitinophagaceae; genus JJ008. The sequence continues at coordinate 2,062 of DASYLC010000333.1, read as the reverse complement.
ACTTGATCCGCAACCTTACTCATTTCTGCATGATGACCTGAACGATACGGAAGCGGCCGGGCTGGTTGGGGGTATAAAAGGATTACAAATAGGTAAGGTAGTGCAACTGGAAAACGATCCCGATGGCGAACACCGGATACTGGTAAGGATCCCCGTTATCGATGATAAAGCAAGGGGTACCTGGATGCGGATGGCAAGTCTTGATGCAGGATCCGGCAGGGGCGCTTTTTTCCGGCCGGAGATCGATGATGAGGTAATTGTAGGCTTTATCAATAATGATCCGCGCAATGCTGTTATACTGGGTATGCTGCATAGCAGTGCTAAAGGTGCCCCTATAGATGCGCATGACGTAAACCATGAAAAAGGGTTTACCACAAGAAGCAAAATGCATATCAGCTTTAATGATGATACCAGGAAAATTGTGATAGACACTCCCGCAGGTAACAGTATTACACTGGATGAAAGCGGAAAGAAAATAGAGATCATCGATCAAAACCAAAATAAGATCACGATGGATACTTCGGGGATCAAAATGGATAGTCCGAAAAACATCGAGATCAATGCAAAAGGTAATATGACATTGAAAGCAACCGGTGCAATGAATATAGGAGCAGCGACGATCGCAGCGAAGGCGGACGGGAATATATCGGTAGAAGGTGCGATGGCGAAGCTGGCCGGGCAGGGAGTCACTGAAATTACAGGGGGACTTGTAAAAATTAATTAACGAAAAACAATTTGAATATGCCGTCTGCAGCAAGATTAGGAGATATGCATGTTTGCCCGATGGTAGACCCGGGACCAAAACCACATGTTGGCGGCCCTGTTGTCGGTGCCTGCGTGCCGACAGTATTGATCGGCAGCCAGCCGGCTGCAAAGCTGGGAGATATGCTGGTATGTACCGGCCCGCCGGATACGATCGTGAAAGGATCCGCAACGGTACTTATCGGGGGTATGCCGGCAGCAAGGCAGGGTGATAATACCGCTCATGGCGGCGTGATCGTCCAGGGATTCCCGACCGTCCAGATCGGCGGCTAGAAAAAATATATGAAAATGAACAAGTTCAATTCATTTCTTGGAACAGGCTGGGCATTTCCTCCATCGTTTGATAAAGCGGCCGGCTCGGTAAATCTTGTAAGTAACGAGGAAGATATCCGGCAAAGCCTCAATATCCTTTTGTCAACAACGCTTGGAGAAAGGGTCATGCAACCCCGGTATGGATGTAACCTGGAAACTCATGTTTTTAATACGCTGAATAGTTCAGTGATCGGTTATATAAAAGATATGGTGCAGAATGCGATACTTTATCATGAGCCCAGGATACTGGCGGATAAGATCGATGTGGCCACCGTAGATGCATTTACCGGGCAATTGAACATTTTAGTGGAGTACATCATACCCGGGACCAATTCAAGGTTCAACTATGTGTACGATTATTATCTCAAAGAAGCTACCCAACCCGTATAACTATAAACTTTTTGTTCAGCAGCTATGTTTTATTGTGATAACCTTCAGCATCCTTTTCAAAACGACCCGGGCGTAAGCCAGCGCCAGCGTGTAATTGATGATCTTTTATCGGATAATGTCAAAATAGACGGTCGTTCCATGGCAGACCTGCTGCAGTATATCTTACAACTTTCAAAGCATATCAATTATTACGATTCAAACCTGGAGATCAGCGACTGGCGGCCGTTGTTCAGGAATAGTTTGCCTTTTTTGGTCGCTTCTATAAATAATTTTGACACTAAAAGTATCCGTGAAAAATTTAAAATTTACTCTGCGGATTTTTTAAGAGAACCATCGGTAACCGGTTTACAACTGCAGTTGTCCTTCGTGTATCACAATACGCTCGGTAAGATCAATACCTGGCATCTGCAAATGACCGGCAAAGGCCTTCATCTTGAAACGATACTGCAACAAATGATGGGGGATAAACTGCGTGCATCCGTCCGCCAGTTCCTGCAAATAGTCAATACAGCTGCCGTGAAGTATGGCGTCAGGAAAGTCAATCTTTTGCCAGTAGCGGCTAACGAGGCCTGGCAACTGACCCGGGTAGAATTGGGCG
>DASYLC010000332.1:0-4744 GCA_036009775.1 Chitinophagaceae bacterium | reverse complement strand
CCCAAAGCTATTAGCCCACAGCCTGCAGTATCATTGTCCCGCCTGATCTATTATACATTGAACCGGAAATGCATCACATCCCCGTCCTTCACCAAGTATTCTTTACCCTCGATCCTTAATTTCCCGACTTCACGGGCGGCGGCTTCGGAACCGTATTTTACAAAATCATCATAGCCGATTACTTCCGCTTTGATAAATCCTTTTTCAAAATCGGTATGGATCACCCCTGCGGCCTGTGGCGCTTTCCAGCCTTCGTGGATCGTCCAGGCACGCACTTCCTGTACACCGGCGGTGAAATAAGTATACAAATTCAGGAGTTTATAGGCGGAATGGATCAGCCTGTCCAGTGCAGGTTCGGTCATCTTGTATTCTTCCATGAACAGTTGACGGTCTTCCAGGTTCTCCATCTCAGCGATCTGTGCCTCGATATTATTGTTCATGATGATCACTTCTGCTTTCTCGTTCTTCACCGCTTCCTTTAACATCTCCGAATACTTATTACCTGTATGCATGGAAGGTTCATCTACATTGGCCACATATAATACAGGTTTGCCGGTCAGGAGCATTAGATCAGCGATCGCGATCTTTTCTTCCTTGTCAAGATCGAGTTCACGAATGCTTTTTCCTTTTTCCAAATGGTCTTTGCACTTTATCAATACTTCCAGCTCGATTTTATACTTCGGCTCCAGTTTTATTTGTTTTTCCGTCTTCTGGATCTTCTTATCTACGCTTTCAAGATCTTTCAACTGGAGTTCCGTATCAATGATCTCTTTGTCACTCACCGGGTTGATGGCACCTTCTTCGCGGAGTACATTCTCATCTTCAAAACAACGAACGACATGGATGATCGCATCCACTTCCCGGATATTACCCAGGAATTTATTTCCCAGTCCTTCACCCTTGCTGGCGCCACGTACCAGCCCGGCAATATCCACGATCTCGATCTGGGTAGGAACGATCCTGTTCGGGATAACCAGTTCAGCCAGTTTATTCAGCCGGAGATCGGGTACATCTACCAATCCAACATTGGGGTCGATAGTGCAAAAACGGTAATTACTCGCCTGTGCCTTGGCGCTGTTACTAACTGCGTTAAACAGAGTTGATTTTCCAACATTGGGAAGTCCTACGATACCTGCTTGCAAAGCCATGTTGAGAGTTTATAGTTTTTTGTTTATAGTTTATCGTTGGGCGTCACTAAATTCAGGGTGACTTTTAAGGGCGGCAAAGATACGCAAATCGGGGTCACTGTGGGTATTAGAAGTTTCCCTTAACTTTCAGACTCTTACACCCATAAACAAAAAAGTATAAACCATAAACAAGAAACATGGCTCTAAGCAGGATATGGTCGGCTTTTATCATTATTGCGATCCTGGTGGCTGGCTTTAAGTTCATTGCCGTCGATGGGAATCAGCAGATATTCACGCAAATGGTGATTGGCAAAAATGGGGACTCTGTAAAAGTGAAGGAACTTGCCACCATTAATGCGGAAGCATCTCTTCTCCGGGCATTGGATACCCAAAGTCGGGTACAGCAGGGACAGCTGGTCTACAAAAAAGAAGGGGAGACGCTTGTTGCCGTCAGGCATCAGAAAGTCAATGGAATCATTGAAACCTGCAAGGATGCTGTAACACTTTGCCTGGGCCTGATCGGGGTAATGACCCTGTTTATGGGGATAATGACTATCGCGGAAAAAGCAGGTGGAATACGTTTCCTGTCAAGGATCATCGGACCATTTTTCTCTAAAATATTCCCGGATGTACCGAAGGATCATCCCGCTCATGGCCACATGATGATGAATTTTTCAGCAAATCTTCTTGGTCTTGACAATGCGGCGACACCATTTGGGATTAAAGCGATGGAAAGCCTGCAGGAACTTAATCCGGTCAAAGAAAGAGCTTCAAATGCCCAGATCATGTTCCTTTGTCTGCATGCGTCCGGTCTGACCCTGATACCTGTTGCTATTATTGCCGTAAGGGCAGGAGCGGGGGCGCGGAATGCCACCGATATTTTTGTGCCTTGTATGATCGCCACTTTTGTGGCTACGATGGCCGCATTGATTGTTGTATCACTGAAACAACGGATCAGGCTATTACAACCGGTCATCCTGGCCTGGGTACTGAGTTTATCCGTTATCATCGGACTGTTTGTCTGGTATCTTACCACGCTGAATAGAACCTCGCTTGAGTTCTTCTCCGGGGCATTTGGTAACGGTTTGCTTTTGCTGATAATTCTGGCAGTGATCCTGGGAGGAGTCTATAAGAAGATAGATATTTTCAGCTCTTTTATTGAAGGAGCAAAAGGAGGATTTGAAACGGCCGTGCGGATCATTCCCTATCTCGTAGGCATGCTGGTAGCGATAAGCATGCTGAGGGTCAGCGGAACTTTTGATTATATTATTGAGGGAATGAAAAACCTGTTTGCTGCACTGGGAACCGACACCAGGTTTGTCGACGGTCTGCCCACCGCCCTGGTAAAACCATTTAGCGGCGGCGCCGCAAGGGGGATGATGGTGGATACCATGACAACATATGGTGCTGACTCTTTTGCCGGACGCCTCGCCTCTATATTACAGGGTTCTTCTGATACGACCTTTTATGTAGTGGCCGTTTATTTCGGCGCGGTAAATATAAAGAACACACGATATGCGATAGGGTCGATGCTACTCGCCGACCTGGCCGGTATTATCACCGCGATCGCGATGGCGTATATTTTCTTTGGATAAAAGTCTGTTGCCTCGTTCCTCACAATAATAGGTCCGAAGCCAGGTCTCTCAAACATTAAACGTGTTTTTGTTTTGGAGGTAACGTCATTGCGGGGTATAGCCGAAGTAAAAAATCCCGTCCGGCAATAGGCCCGACGGGATTTTTTTTATCGTGAGAATAAATTAATGACTCAAAAGCGAAAGCGTTCTCACAGAGGCTGTAGAAGTCAGCGTAGTACGATATCCTCCCCTGAAAACTAACGTATAACTGCGGAAAGGAGTAGGCGTTACGATAAGCTGAACATCTGGGAATACAGCTGGTATATTACCATTGGGTGGCGTATAATTCTGAATATTTGTACCGGAACCTGCAACACGTACGATCAGCGTATCAGGCAAAGCCGATGCGATCGTAACAAATGGAGTTACATCGGTCAGCGCTACGTTGGTAAAAATATTAGCATTTTGCCTCTTCGAAAAAACATCAATATTGGGGACTGCAACAGGTGAATAGGCGAAATGAGCAAACCTGATCCGTGCCGTGCGGTCTGTCGGGACAATGATATCATCCAGCACCGTTTTTTGTTTGGGGGTAGTGAGGCTGTCATACATGAATATGGTATACCGTTTTCCCGCTCCAAATTGTTCTGCAAAATTTAATGCCGGCTGTGTACTGGTGGAAAGTGTATCCCGCACCAGGATGGATCGCAATCCGCCGTCAACAGAAAATCCAATGCCGGTGGAAGCCGCAGGAAAAACACTGCCGGGAGCCAACGTTGCACCTGTTACCTGTTTGCCATCCACGGACACATAGTTACGTGCTACACCAACAGTTGCATGGTATAACTGAACTGTTGCTTTATTGCTTAGATCAATCGACTCCGGCGCAATCTTTTCCCGGTCCATTTTATTACACGAAACAAAAAGTGAACAAGCCACTCCAAGCCCCGCGATCAGTATTTTAAGATCTTTCATTGTAATAATTTTTTCGTGGTTATTAATTTATGGCAACGCAAACCAGTTTTTAAACGTATTGTATTCCGGGAACTGGTAGGCACCGACTCTTGTTAACTCAGGGATATTATAGAGATACTCTGAATTAAAGCGGGGTCTCATCCTGTACGTATATTGTCCCAGGTTGGTAGAGACGAGATTCGCTCCTGCCGGAGGTGTAAATCCTGCGTACACTTTTTTACCTGTAGAGGGATCTATGTCGATGTAATGGAATTTGCGCATATCTACCCATGTTTCCAATGCACCCCATACAAACAAGGCTATATATTTCTGGTTCATGATATGTGTCAGGGTCAGGTTTGCACTGGATGGAACGATCACCGGGTTTGCCAGGTATGCCGCTTTTACTGCTGGTGTGATCTGTTTGCCCGCCGGAACACCTTTCGGGTACTGCGTGGTGAGCATGTCGAAGTTCAGGCTAATGGCATTGGTATAAGCTGTAAGTGCCGCACCTTTATTGCCTTTACGGAATTGCGCTTCTGCAATAATGAACTGCATTTCCGAAGCTGTCATCATCGGCCAGGGGCTGGTATTGTCATAGAGGTAACGGCAACTGTCATTCCAACTGGTGGGAGGTGTTGCAACAGACGGCGGATAAATAGGATAAGTAACTGCATTAGGCGCAGTACCGACTACTGTCTGTGGCGCATATCTCCAGAAACTCTTCGGATAGTCATTGGACATTGTCGAATTACCTGACCAGGGAAGTAAACCCTTGAAAGTGCCGTTCAGGTTTTCGCTGAGCATGTACCAGCAACGTGGATCGGTAATGCCGGCAAAGCAGGTAGTATCATCTCCATTCATCAACCGGGCAACATAAGAACCCTGGCGATAAGTATTAAAATTACCGCGACCGGGTCCCCAGTAATTGATCTGGCCATTGATGGGTGGACCGGTCACTTTTACTGTTGGATTCTCAGTGTTCGTTTGCTGAGCCAGGCTGGCATATTTGATGGCTGAATCAGCCAATGCATAACCGTTGGCAGCAAACATATTCTTATAACTAAGGCAGATATAAGAACGGGCAAT
>DASYLC010000331.1:0-7170 GCA_036009775.1 Chitinophagaceae bacterium | reverse complement strand
ACAATTAATAAGGTATTGGGGGCGATGCTTTGCAAAAACGGCTTTTGCTTTTACAATATCCTCGATGGGGAGCTCGTTTCGTGACAAAAATATAAAATTGAATTGGGGAAACAGGGGAACGAGCTCTTGTAGTTCTTTACCTGTTTGTCCATCAGAACCTGAGACCAATATCTTAATGGCATGATCCATCAGCCCCTGAATTCAAAACTGTTTTTGCAATCAGCCATCAGGGGCAGTACTTTATCCTTATCCGAAATAATGGCATCCGTTCCGGGGATACTCCAGTCAATGGCCAGTGCGGGATCGTTGTAAATAATACCGGCCTCCGCTTCTTTATTGTAAAAGGCATCGCATTTATACAAAACTTCTGCCTTTTCGCTCAATACAGAAAAGCCATGCGCAAAACCGGCAGGAATAAACATCTGCTTCTTGTTCTTTGCAGAAAGCTTTTGGACATATACTTTACCGTAAGTCGGTGAACCTTTGCGTATATCCACCACCACGTCGAGTATCTTTCCTTTCAGTACCCGCACGAGTTTGGACTGTGCAAAGGGCGGCAGCTGGTAATGTAAACCGCGGATCACACCGTAGGTGGAAGAGGATTGGTTGTCCTGCACCCAGCGTATATCGATACCTTCCGCACGGAATGCATTCTCGTTGTACGATTCAAAAAAATAGCCCCGGCTGTCTTCGAACACTCTTGGCTCAAAGACCAGCAAACCCGGTATATCTGTCTTTACAAAAGGCATATTATAAACTCCAGTAAGCTCTTTTTTTGATCAGGTTCCTGTAAATTCCTTTCAGGTCAGCCACCAGTCCGTGTTCCTTGGTAATGCCGGCGAAATAATCGTCACCCAATTCCTTGTACTGGCTATGTGGCACTGTAATGATAACGGCATCATAATCATTTCCTGGTTTCGCTGTCAATCCAAACCCGTATTCATGCTGCAGTTCATCCGAATCAGCATGCGGGTCTTCCACGTCCACATTTACATAATAGGATTTCAGGGCTTTGACGACATCTGCCACTTTGGAATTGCGGATATCGCTTACATTTTCTTTGAACGTAGCGCCTTTAACCAGCACTTTGGCGGATTTTACATCGCCGGAATTCTTGATGATATGCTGTATGACAGTTTTAGCCACATACTTGGCCATATTATCATTGATGTTGCGGCCGGCCAGTATCACTTCTGCTTCATAACCCAGTTCACTGGCCTTATAAGTAAGATAATAAGGGTCCACGCCAATACAGTGACCGCCTACCAGCCCGGGCTGGAATTTTAAAAAATTCCATTTGGTACCAGCCGCTTCCAGCACCTCATATGTATTAATGTTCATCATATTGAAAATGATGGACAGTTCATTCATCAGGGCAATATTCAGGTCACGCTGTGTATTCTCAATGATCTTGGCCGCTTCTGCCACTTTGATACAGGAAGCCCTGTGTACACCGGCTGTTACCACCAGTTCATAGGTCTTTGCTATCTCTTCGAGTGATTCGGCATCACAGCCGGATGCTACTTTAACTATGGTAGCGAGTGTATGATTTTTATCTCCCGGGTTGATCCTTTCCGGCGAATAGCCGAGTTTGAAATCGGTAATATTCTTCAGCCCGGATAATCTTTCAATGATCGGCAGGCAATCTTCTTCGGTACAACCGGGGTAAACCGTCGATTCAAAAACAACATAATCGCCTTTCTTCACTACTTTCCCGATCGTTTCCGATGCTTTTTGCACGGGTACCAGGTCAGGCACATTATGCTCGTCAACGGGGGTAGGGACAGCGACAATAAAGAACTTTGCTTCCCGGAGTACATCCAGCGAATCAGTAAATACAATATCGCAACCTTCAAAATCTTTTGCCTCAAGCTCATTGCTGGGGTCAATATTATTCCGCATCATATCGATACGTTTGGCATTGATATCAAAGCCGATCACTTGTGTCTTCCTGGCGAATTCCAATGCGATCGGCAATCCTACATACCCGAGTCCGATTACGGCCAGTTTTGCTTTACGATCTACTAAGTCCTGGTACATTTTATAGTTTTGGTTTTTATTTCTGGCTAATGAATTCTTTAGGCTGCTTGGTCAATTCTTCCGCCGGCAATGATTTAAAATAGTCGAACGTTATTTTCAAACCTTCTTTACGGTTCACTTTTGGCTCCCAACCCAACATCGTTTTTGCTTTGGTGATATCCGGCTGACGTTGCTTCGGATCATCTGCGGGCAGGGGTCTGTAAACTATCCTCACCCCGCTTCCTGTCAATGCCAGGATCTCTTCTGCAAAATCCTTCAGGGAAATTTCATTGGGGTTACCAATATTCACCGGCATTTTATAATCGCTCAGCAGCAAACGATAGATCCCTTCAACAAGATCATCCACGAAACAAAAACTTCTTGTCTGTGAACCGTCGCCAAATACAGTAAGATCTTCTCCTCTCAGTGCCTGCCCGATAAAAGCCGGCAATGCTCTTCCGTCATTCAACCGCATCCGCGGACCATAGGTATTGAATATGCGAACGATCCTTGTATCCACGCCATGAAAAGTATGATAGGCCATGGTAATGGATTCCATATAACGTTTGGCCTCGTCGTATACACCTCTTGGTCCGACAGGGTTTACATTACCCCAGTATTCTTCTGTCTGCGGGTGTACCAGCGGGTCACCATATACTTCACTGGTACTGGCTACCAGCATACGTGCGTTTTTGGCCTTTGCTAATCCCAGGCAATTATGCGTTCCCATCGCCCCCACTTTTAATGTCTGTATCGGAATCTTCAGGTAATCTATCGGGCTGGCCGGTGAAGCGAAGTGCAGGATATAATCCAGCTGGCCGGGTATATTAATGAACTTGGTCACATCATGATGATAGAATTCAAACTGTTCGAGTTTAAAAAGGTGTTCGATATTTTTCAGATCACCGGTGATAAGATTATCCATACCGATCACCCGATAGCCTTCCTTGATAAAGCGGTCACAGAGATGTGAGCCCAGGAAGCCGGCAGCACCGGTAATTAATACTTTTTTTGTTTGTATGCTCATCAGTAAATGCTTATTATTTATCGGCGATCAAAAAGCAATTTTAATTTATTTTCGTTGTTTTCTGGTCGCTTTGATCCTTTGCAACTTTTAGTCAATCTCTTTCAACTCTTTCTCTCTTTTGAACTCTTAGCCAACAGATCTTCTTCCCACACTTTCATAATGAAATCCCAGTTCACCCATCATAGCCAGGTCAAATAAATTACGTCCGTCGAAGATAGCTTTGTTTTTCAGGCTCGCGGCGATCTTTGAAAAATCAGCGGTCCTGAATTCGTTCCACTCAGTGGCAATGATCAGCGCATCCGCACCTTTCAAAGCATCGTAACGGTTCTCTGCATAGCTGATGCGATCACCGATCTCTGCTTCCACGTTCTTCATCGCTTCGGGATCAAACGCGCAAACCGTGGCTCCTGCGCTGGTCAGCGCTTCGATCATATAGAGCGCCGGGGCTTCGCGGATATCATCGGTATTCGGTTTGAACGCCAGCCCCCACAAAGCGAAATGTTTTCCTTTCAGATCGTTCCTGAAATAATTGCGGATGCCTGCCATAAGGTGCAGTTTCTGTTGCTCATTCACTTTCATCACTGCATTGAGTATTTCGAAGTTATAGTTTACTTCCGAGGAGGATCTTACCAGCGCCTCTACATCTTTCGGAAAACAACTTCCTCCATACCCGATACCGGGAAAGAGAAAACGTTTCCCGATCCTTTCGTCACTGCCGATACCGCGGCGGACCATATCCACATCAGCGCCCATCTTCTCACAGAGCCGGGCCACTTCGTTCATAAAAGATATTTTCATAGCCAGAAATGAGTTGGCAGCATACTTTGTCAGTTCCGCGGAACGCTCATCCATAAATATTATCGGGTTGCCCTGGCGTACAAAAGGTCCGTAGAGATCGCCCAGTATCTTCCTGGCTTTTTCGGATTCTGTACCGATCACCACACGGTCCGGTTTCATAAAATCGTCCACCGCCACTCCTTCCCGCAGGAACTCGGGATTGCTTACTACGTCAAATTCGCCTTTGTAATTTTTAGCAATAGCAGCATGCACTTTTTCCGCCGTACCCACCGGCACGGTACTTTTATCAATGATCACTTTATAGCCTTTCAGGATCGTTCCCAGTTGCCCGGCAACACCCAGTACATATTTCAGGTCAGCAGAACCATCTTCACCCGGCGGCGTGGGCAATGCAAGGAATATGATGGTTGCGTCTTCGATGCCTGCGGCAAGATCTGTGGTAAAACGAAGACGTTCTTCTTTAAGGTTACGGAGAAATAGTTTTTCCAGGCCGGGTTCATAGATCGTGATCTGCCCGTTCGTTAATTTATCGACCTTGGCAACATCAATATCCACACAGATCACTTCATTTCCTGTCTCCGCAAAACAAGTACCGGTCACCAAACCAACATAGCCTGTTCCTATAACTGCGATTTTCATGTGTTAATTTTTGTTTTGGATAGTTGTTTCCATAGCCACCGGGATTATTCGCCCTAAAAATTATCCCCGCCGGTTTCGTTAAGTTGCCCGGTAATTTTTATGGCTCATTTCATGATTCGTACTATTTGTTTATATACTCAAGCACTTTCGAGCTGATAAAATTCAATTGCTCTTCATCCATTTCCGTATGCACTGGCAGGGAGATCACTCTCTCTGTTAACCAGTCCGTCACCGGCATTGACTGTGAAGCCACGTTGAAGGCCTCAAACATTTTTTGTTTATGCCCGGGCACCGGGTAATAGATCATGGAAGGGATATTATGCTCTCCCAGGAATTGTTTCAACCCATCACGGTCCACTCCTTCCAGTACCACTGTATACTGGTGAAACACATGTTTGCAATAAGCCGCCCGGTAAGGTGTTGCTATTTTGGGATTGCCCGCGAATGCCCTGTCATAAAAATCCGCCACGGCCCTTCTTGCTGCGATATATTCATCCAGGTGTTTCAGTTTGATATCGAGGATCGCTGCCTGCATCGTATCGAGCCGGCTGTTGCATCCTACCAAGTCATGGTAATACTGTTTACTCTGTCCGTGGTTGGCAACCTGTTTTATTGTTAAGGCCAGTTCATCGTCATTGGTGAAGATAGCGCCGCCATCACCGAACGCACCCAGGTTCTTGGATGGATAAAATGAAGTAGTCCCGATATGCCCGATGGACCCGGTTTTCTGTGTTGTCCTATTTGAAAAAGTGTAGTAACAACCGATAGCCTGCGCATTGTCTTCAATTACAAAGAGGTTATATTTTTTGGCAAACGCCATAATTTCTTCCATCGGCGCCGCCTGGCCGTATAAATGAACGGGCACGATGGCTTTTGTTTTAGGAGTAATCGCTTTTTCCAATGTTGCCGGGTCCATACAAAAGGTCTTTGCGTCTACTTCTGCAAATACAGGAATGAGACGAAGCAAGGCGATCGCCTCGGTGGTAGCGACATATGTAAAAGAAGGGGTGATCACTTCATCACCGGGCTGCAGACCGAGCGCCATCATGGCTATTTGCAAAGCATCGGTACCATTGGCGCAGGGGATCGTATGTTTTACTTCCAGGTACTCAGAAAGATTAGCAGAGAAATCATGAACAGGTTTCCCGTTGATAAACGCAGTGCTTTCCATTACATCAACGACCGCTTTGTCCACTTCGGGCTTTATCTTATGGTACTGTGTTTTGGTATCCACCATCTGGATGGGTCGCATGGAAACGGGTTTAAAGGGTCATATAAGTCACATGGGTCATATAGGTCAGGTGGATCAAGGCATTCCGCACGATATCAGAACTACGCAATATGATTAATATGACCTTTATGACTTACCTGACCTTTTGTACTTTCGGGCGCAAAAATAGTAAAATACAGGTAGTTTACCCGATTGCTTTTACATTTGTTGCTTATTTATAACCAACGCTTTGTCATTATTTTTTTACAATATTTTTTTATGGCTTTTCCGGGCCGGAACGCATATCGCTTCCCTGTTCAATCCCAAGGCTAAAAAATGGATCAGGGGAAGGAAGAAAATATTCGAAAAACTGGAAGAGGCGATCCCCGCCGGAGAAAAGATCATCTGGGTGCATTGCGCTTCGTTGGGTGAATTCGAACAGGGACGGCCGGTCATTGAAAAACTCGGGGTAGAATACACAGGTCATAAGATCCTGCTTACTTTTTTTTCTCCTTCGGGATATGAGATACAAAAGAATTATAAAGGGGCTGATTGGGTCTTTTACCTGCCATTGGATGGTCCCCGGACCGCGAAACGTTTTTTGGAGATCGTACATCCTTCGCTGGTCATATTCGTGAAATATGAATTCTGGTTCTACTATCTCAAAAAAATAAAATACCGCAACATCCCTTTGCTGCTGATCTCGGCCCTGTTCCGGAAAGACATGTCGTTTTTTAAATGGTATGGGAAATTGCAACGCAAGATGCTGTCCCGCTTTGATCATCTGTTTGTACAAAATGCTTCCTCCAAAGAACTGGTGGAGGAGATCGGGTTGGGTGCGATATGCTCTGTGTCGGGCGACACCCGTTTCGACCGTGTACTGGAGATCGCTTCGGCAGCAAAACCTATTCCTGAAATTGAGAAATTCATCGCTGGTAATAAAACGATCATTGCAGGCAGTACCTGGCCGGAAGATGAAGAAGTTTTTCAAAAAGCATTCTTTTCTCTTACCGATCTTTCACTCAAACTCATCATAGCACCGCACGAGATCAATGAAAAACATATTACGGATATAAAAAAACTATTCCCTGATTCGGTTCTTTTTTCTGAACTCTTCATTGCGAGGAACGATGCAACAACTCAAGACCCACGACTCACCACTGTCCTCATCATCGACAATATCGGTATACTCTCCCGCTTATATCAATACGCAACGATCTGTTATGTCGGTGGCGGAATGAAAAAGAACGGGGTGCACAATGTGCTCGAAGCCGCGGTATGGTATAAACCGGTCCTGTTCGGATCTTTCTATCATAAATACACGGAAGCGGTGGGATTGGCAGCGTCGGGTGGCGGATTACCATTCCATAATGAGAGCGGGGATGGGATAATGCTGAAAGAACTCATTATGGGATTGCTTGTAAATAAAGAGGAATACGAGGCCCGGTCTGAAGCAGCCGGTGAATTTGTCCGGTCC
>DASYLC010000330.1:0-9374 GCA_036009775.1 Chitinophagaceae bacterium | reverse complement strand
TGAACACGTTATACATGATCAGCGCAATAGCAGACGTACCGATACCGAGGGCTGTATTATACAGGGCCTCAGAGATACCAACCGCGAGGTCAGAAGCAGCAGCGCCACCGCTTTCACCCAGGGCTGAGAACGACTTGATCATTCCCATTACCGTACCCAACAGGGCCACAAGGGTACCTACTGAAGTAATGGTTGAAAGGAATACCAGGTTCTTTTGCAGCATCGGTAGTTCGAGTGCCGTTGCCTCTTCCACTTCTTTTTGAATAGAGATCACTTTTTGTTCGGTGTTGACACTGGTCTCATTGATCATTTCTTTGTAGCGGCGAAGACCAGCTTTCATTACATTACCAACAGAACCTCTTTGTTTGTCACACTCTGATAAAGCAGCATCCACATTGCGGTTAGCCAGGTGGTACTGTACTTTACGGATAAAGTCAGAGATCGAACCATTACCCAAGGCTTTACGGATGGTCAGGTACCTTTCAATTGAGAAGACTATTACCATCAGCAACATACCGATCAGGATAGGTATGATGAAACCACCTTCATAAATACGGTGCAACGCATCTTTCGGGTTCTTTAATTTGCCGTGAGTGGGAAACAACCCTGAACCTGGGTTATTGAAGGCCTTGGGATCTCCCAGGATAAAACGCCATACCAGGTAACCGGCGATAATGCAAACGAGGGGCGCAATCCAGGAAATTGCATTACTGCTCTTCTTTGGTTGAACCGATGTAGCCTTAACTGTTGCAGTTGGTTTAGTCTCTGCCATGATCTTAATTTTTAGTTTTTTAAATGATAAATATGAACGCTTCTTTTCAGAGCTACAATGCTATGAAAAAAGTTTAGTAAAAAAGTCCCTTATCTCATTTTTTTAGAGGTCGGGGGCTTCAAGTTAAGGATTTTTTCAAACGGAACAAGTCCCTGATAAATAATTTGATAAGAATTTGATCTGATGCAGCAGGAAAGCAATTTGAAGTGTCACCAGTGGCGCTTATTCATAACGCAAGGCCTCAATGGGGTTGAGTTTCCCCGCTTTGAGCGCAGGGTATAAACCCGCAACCAATCCCACTATCGTGCAGATGATGATGCCATACAGGACCCAGTTCCAGGGTACGACGAATCCCGTATTCAGCACTACGGAGAACAGGTTACCGACCATGATCCCGAGTATGATACCGAATATGGCCCCCAGAATGCTGATGATAATAGCTTCGAGTAAGAACTGCCGGCTGACCATACTGCTCTTCCCACCGATCGCTTTGATCAACCCCACTTCACGGGTCCGTTCCGAGACAGATACCAGCATAATATTCATGAGACCTATGGCAGCGCCGATCAGGGTGATCAGGCCGATCACTGTGGCCGAGACAGTAAGAAAACGCAAACTGTTCATGGCTTTTTCTGCTATGCTGTCGCTCCGGTCCAGTACAAAATTATTATCCTCTGTAGTATTCAATTTGCGGATACCCCGGAAAACACCTTCCGCTTCTCCCATCGCTGCCTGCACTTTCTGCAGGTCATTGGTCATGATCCCGATCACAAAAGAAAATCCCGAAGGAAAATTCCGGACGATATTGGAATAAGGCAGGATGATCACATTATCGCGGCTGAACCCAAAACTCGAACCCCTGCTTTTCAATACGGCGAGTACACGATAGGAAATATTATTGACACGGATCACGGAACTGACAGCACGCTCCACCCCTTCCTTGAATAAACGTTTTGCTACATCATAACCAAGTAAACAAACATTGCTGCCTGTCTGCACATCCATCCGGCTGAGATTTCGCCCATATTGAACAGAAAAACCATTGAGCAATAAATAATTCTCATCGCCCCCGAAGAGAACAACGTTGGGACTTGTCTTCCGGCTTTGATAACCCGCGATATTCGTCCGGCCCCCAAAAATGGAAATACTTTTTATGCCGGGAAAGTTATACCGGTCCGCAAACAGCTCTGCTTCATCCTGGGTGATCAGTTTGCCGAGGCTTGATTTCTTCTGCTTCTTACTTCCTTTTTTGGAAAGTTTGATCTCATCGTTACCGCCCCCTCCGAAATTGATATTTCGTTCTTTATACCGGAGCGTGAATGCATTGGCCCCCATCGTGGAAAAGCTCTCGGTGAATTTCTGGTTCATCGCTTTGATCGCCGTGATGATACCGATCAGGGCCATGATCCCAAAGGCAATGATCGCAACGGTAAGACCCGTGCGCAACTTATTGCTGCGAACTGTGCGGAAGGCCAGTGAAAAAACATCGGCGAAATTCATTACGGGAGTACCGGTTTTAAAAGCCCGGTTAGCAAAGATAGTAACTAGTCAGCCCATACTTATTGAGGAACGGGGTACGGAGTATTAATTTGAACCACATAGGAGATAGAACACATAGATAATACATCGAATAACTATGCACAAGCCTGTGTTGCTATTGTGACTATGTGGTTCAATCTTTGGACTAAAAATACAAAGCCTGCAGTAAGAGGTTAGGGAAGATACCCAGCAGGATGACCAGGGCAGCGAGTATCACCAGTGTCCATTTGAACGGTCGGCTCACTTCGATCGCCTGGCCCTCTCCTTCTTTAAAATACATAGCCTGGATCACCCGGAAATAATAGTAGACGCTGACAGCGGCCATCACTACTGCGAATATGACGAGCCATAGATTTTTTCCAGTTCCCAGTGTTGCTTTCAGCATGTAGAATTTAGAAAGAAATCCTGCCGTCAACGGAATACCCGCCAGCGATAAGAGGAATATGGTGGTCGTAGCAGCAAGTAAAGGTTGCTGTTTGGCAAAACCATTGAATCCTTCAAACGTATAATCTTTCATTTTTATCAGCACGGCAAAGATCCCGATCGTGGCAAAACTATACGCAGCAGTATAGAGCAGCAGGCCTTCTTTTGCATCGGTGTTCATCGCATACAGGGCCAGCATCATAAAACCTGCCTGTGCGATACTGGAATATGCCAGCATCCTTTTTACACTTTGCTGGAAAACAGCAGTGATATTACCGATGAACAGGGTGGCCACAGTGAGGATGCCGACAAATAATCTCCATTGTTTATCCCGGAAACCAAATGCATCATCAAACAAACGGATAAACGCGATGAATACGGCGGCTTTTACAATGGTCGCCATGAAAGAAGTGAATACAGTAGGCGCACCATCATATACATCCGGCGTCCAGAAATGGAACGGTGCTACCGATGCTTTGAATGCCATTGAAAACAGGAGCAGCATCATACCGGCGATCATCAGTGCCGAAGGTGCAGTAGCGGTGAATGCGCCGATGCTGGTGGTGTCGAATGTTCCGGATGTTCCGTAGATCAATGCGATCCCCATGAGCATAAGTCCCGTGGAGAAGGATCCCAGGAGAAAATATTTCAGCGAAGCTTCATTACTTTTCAAATTTCGTTTATCGCTGCCCGTCAGGATATACAGGGGTATTGAAATGATCTCGATACCCAGGAACAGGATCAGCAATGATTTAAAAGAGGAAGTGAGGGTGATCCCGCAAAGAATAAAAAAGATCAGCGCAAAATATTCCGCGTAATTGATCCCGACCTTTTCCATATCTCTCGCCGAAAGAAGCAGGTAGATCAATGTGGCCGCAAAAGCGATCGTATTGAAAAGCAGGGCAAAGTTGTCAAAGACGATCATCCCTTTTGTATCGATCGGAAAAAACACGGTACCGCACAATTCAAGCATGTTGACGACCAGTAACAAAACAAGTCCGCCAATGGCCAGGTTCCGCACCGCGGCTTTTGATCGCAGCAGGATACCGCTGAACATCATGATCACCCCCAAAAAAGCCGATAATAGTAATGCGTTCATAATGGATCCTTTTCCTGGTCTGTTACTTGTTGAAAAAATGTTTTACAGCGTTTATCTTTTCCACGATCGGGCCGATGAAGGGTGCGGTCTCGTTGAGCATACACTGTGGGTAGATCCCCAAAAAGAAGATAATACCCACGATCACGAACAGCACCCATTTTTCATTCCAGCTGATATCCTGCACTTTTACGGTCAATTCATTCGTATCTCCGTAAAAAACCTTCCGGATCATATTCAATGTATACACAGCACCCAGTATAATGCCCATACCTGCCATCACGATAAATAAGATATTGTATTTTGAATCTGAACTGAAAATCCCATTGAACATCAGAAACTCGCCGGGAAATGCATTGGTCAGCGGCAAGGCAATATTGGCCAGCGCCACGATCACCAGCAGGATTGCCAGTACCGGTGCTTTTTGCGCCAATCCACCCAGTTCAGATATTTTTCTTGTACCTGTTTTTCTTTCGATCAGTTCCACCACGATCCACAAACCGATGATGTTGATACCATGGTTGAACATTTGTATCATCAATCCCTGCAGGCCACTGATATTTTGTGAAAAAGCGGCGGCACACATAAGGCCGATATGCGCAATGGAAGAATAGGCCACCAGCCGTTTCAGGTCATTTTGCCGGATAGCGATCAGGGAAGCATAGATCACGCCTGCCAGCGCCAGTGGTGTTATAAAATCACCATAATTCCAGGAAGCATAGGGCACCACCGGAAATAACCAGCGCAGCAAACCGAACAATCCCATTTTTACCATCACACCACTTAAGATCATGGTCGTGGCTGTCGGTGCCTGTTCATAGGTATCGGGTTGCCAGGTATGCAGGGGCCATACCGGCATCTTGATGGCAAAGGCGATGAACATCAGGAAAAATACCAGGTATTGCTCTTTTGTTGATAAGGGAATACGGTAAAATGACTCCATTGAAAAGGAATGATCAGGCGTATTCGCATACACATATAAAATACCGATCAGCATCAGCAGGGAACCGATGAATGTATAAATGAAGAATTTAAATGTAACAGGAATCCTTCTGTTCCCTCCCCACTGCGAACAAAGAAAATACATCGGGATCAATGCCAGTTCCCAGAAGAAATAGAATAACAAAGCATCAGTGGCAAGGAATACGCCCATCATACCGGCCTGGGCCAGTAACATGAGTGCAAAAAAGTTATTCGGTTTTTTATACGGACTGTTCCAGGTTGCAAGTATCACCAGCGGGTAGGCGACGGCATTCAATAAACAAAGTAGTTGTCCCATTCCATCCAGTTTCACCGAGAACCGGCTGCCAATGGTCTGTATCCATTCACAACTGAATTGCAGGTTGTCTGTAGATCTCATCACGGTCAGACCCAAGACAGAAACGACCAGGGTCACCACAGAAGTGGCCAGTGCCCAGGAACGAACAGCTTTATCATTCTTCAGGAAAAAAGAAGCCATTCCTGCCAGCAGGGGAACCAATATCAGTAAAACAGGGATCATAATAATTAGCCTCCCCAAACCCCTCTGGTCCTTCTACAGGGCTCAGGAGGGCTTACGAAGAGTCTTTTAATATTTATTTCAAAATTGTACTTAAGTTCAATCAGTTTGAAATTCCGAAAGCATTCGTTAACTCACGAATGATCTCAGGGTTTTATTTTCGCAAAAAAAATTGAATAACAAAAAATATCACCATACTCACAACCATCAGCAGTATATAATTCCCCACCTGCCCGCTCTGCAGCAAACGCAACTGGCGGCTGCCATAATTCACCAGCCTCCCGGTACCATTGACCAGGCCATCGATCACTTTTTTCTCAATTATATTCTTTAAGAACCCGCCGAATTGATGCAGGGGGTTCACGATTACCTTGTCATACAATTCATCCACGTACCATTTGTTCTCCAGCACTTTGCCAAAACCAGTTGCTTCACTGCGCTGATAATTCCTGAATTTGAACCATGCAAAACCGATCATGATCGCTACCAGTACCGTTGACAATCCCATCAGGGTATATTCTGTGGAATGAGAAACAGGATGTCCTTCGTGTACGTTAATTACAGGAGATAGGAATGCAGTAAGTTTATCGCCACCATGCATCAGCGCTTCCGGTATACCAACAAAACCCCCGATGACAGATAACACCGAAAGGATGATCAGCGGAATGGTCATCGTCGCGGGACTTTCATGTAAATGATGTTCCTGTTCATGCGTACCGCGGAATTTCCCGGTGAATGTTATAAATAATAAGCGGAACATATAGAAAGCCGTCAGCAAAGCAGTGAACAAAGCAATACCGTATAGTACCGGGTTCTTTTCAAATGCACTTAACAGGATCGCATCTTTGGAAAAGAATCCGCTGAACGGTGGTATGCCTGCTATCGCGATACATCCGATAAAGAAGGTGATGAATGTGATCTTTAGTTTCTTACTCAACCCGCCCATATTACGTATATCCTGTTCGCCACCCATGGCATGGATCACACTTCCGCTGCCGAGGAACAAAAGAGCTTTGAAGAACGCATGCGTCATCACATGGAATACCGCCGCCGTATACGCACCGCAACCCAATGCCAGGAACATGAATCCCAACTGGCTTACCGTTGAATAGGCCAGTACTTTCTTAATATCATTTTGTTTGAGTGCAATAGTGGCCGCCAGCAATGCTGTCGCCAGTCCTGTATATGCAACGATATCCATGGTCAGCGGCGCCATTGAGTAAAGCAGGTTAGATCTTGCGATCATATAGATACCTGCCGTCACCATCGTAGCGGCATGGATCAGGGCAGAGACCGGCGTAGGACCGGCCATCGCATCCGGCAACCATGTATATAAAGGTATCTGTGCGCTTTTACCGGTGGCCCCTGCAAATAACAATATAGTGATGGCCGTGATATCCGTCGTGCTCAGTTTGGCAAGGTTGGCTGGAGTGAATACCTGGTCATACGAAACGGTACCTAGTTTCTGGATCAGCCAGAAGATGGCGATCAGGAATGCCAGGTCACCGATACGGTTCATGATAAAGGCCTTGTTGGCTGCTTTATTATATTCCTGTTTTTTGAACCAGTAACCGATCAACAGGTAAGAACAAAGACCCACGCCTTCCCAGCCGATGAACATGATGACGAAATTGCCGCCCATGACCAGTAGCAGCATCGAGAAGACAAAAAGGTTCAGGTAAGAAAAATATCTTCCGTAATCCCCGGTCTTTTCTTCCTGCATGTACGAAGTAGAATAGACATGGATCAGGAAACCGACTCCGGTTATAATTAAAAGAAATAGAGCAGAGAGCTGGTCTATCTTAAATTCAAAAGGGATGCGGAGGTCACCCACATTGATAAAGTCGAAATAATGGACCGTACCGGTAGTTCCGCTTTTTACCTGCAGGAATACCCAGATGCTGAGTGCAAAAGAAGCAAGTATCACTCCCGACCCGATGATCCCGATCATGGGTTTCGACAACTGCTTTCTTCCCAGGCCATTGATCAAAAATCCCACCAGTGGTAGCACCGCGATCAGGTAAATGATATGTGAAGCGTTCTGCATATTCAACTCTTGCTAACAGCTAAAAGCTAATCGCTAATAGCTTGTATTAATGTTTCAATCGGTTTAAAAAATTCACATCCACCGAATGGATATTCCGGTACATCATCACGATGATCGCCAATCCCACACTTACTTCCGCCGCGGCCACGACCATGATAAAAAATACAAATAGCTGGCCCTCTGTTCCCGCCGTAGTAGCTACATCAGTCGCAGCCGCTTTTAAATGATGCATTTTCGAGAATGCCACCAGCATTAAGTTCACCGCGTTCAGCATGAGCTCAATGCACATGAAAATGATGATCGCATTGCGTCTTGTCAGCACCCCCACGATCCCGATGCAGAACAAAGCGATCGACAGGTAGATATAATAATTTATCGGCATCTTGTTAGTTAAAAATTAATAGATAACAACTAAAAGTTTACGAAACAGCGAAACACCCTTGCATTGAAACAACTTTTATCTGTTAACTTTTATCTTTTATCTGTTCTTACTCTTTTTTCCCGATCACCACCGCCCCGATCATCGCACTCAAAAACAACACACTGCTTATCTCGAACGGCACCACGTATGTCGTGAACAATTCCTTGCCCAGGTTCCTGATCAGCCCGATATTTCCCTGGTTCACCAATGCTTTTTGCAGTTTGATATCAGTATCCCGCAATGCCGCCACCAGTACCAGCAGCAAACATCCCCCTGCCACAGCGCCGGCGAGTTTCAGCCAGCGGTTCTTCCGGGGTTCTGATTCCTTGTTCAGGTTCATCAGCATGATCACGAACAGGAACAATACCATGATAGCGCCCGCGTACACAATGATATTCACAATGGCCAGGAACTGTGCATTCAATAATATATAATGACCGGAGATCGCAAAGAAAGTAGCGATCAGCCAGAGCACACTGTACACGGGGTTCTTACTGGTGATCACCATCAATGCGCTGAACAGCGCCACAACGGAAAGAAATAAAAACAATATTTGAGTGATTCCCATAAGCTGTTAACTGAACTATTTATTGGTTGTACTCCTGTCCCCTACCGCTTTTTCATACGCTTCCTTCTGCTCGATCGGGTGAGGTATCAACAGGTCTTCTTTCTTATATATAAACCCTTTCCGGCCATAATTGGACGGAACCATGCTTTGTGATAAATAGATCGCATCTTTCGGACAGGCTTCTTCACACAACCCACAGAAGATACAACGCAGCATATTGATCTCGTACTTCGCCGCGTATTTCTCTTCGCGGTACAGGTGTTCTTCCCCCGGTAAACGCTCCGCTCCTTCCATCGTGATCGCTTCGGCGGGACATGCCACGGCACAAAGACCGCAGGCCGTGCAATTTTCTCTTCCCTCCGCATCCCGGTTCAGCACATGCAATCCCCGCCATATCTTGGAAAAAGAACGCGTCTGCTCGGGATAATTGATCGTTGCTTTTCTTTTGAAAAGGTGACTGATCGTAATACCCATCCCCTTGATGATATTCCAGATATACATACTCTCGAGGAATGTCATCGGTTTGCGGTCTACGGGTGTTGATCTTTGTGTTAACATGTTAGCTTTTATCCGCCAGCTGGCGGATTTTAAAATTTTCGCAAATATATGGCCTCCGACTCTACCTCTCCCTCCGAAAAAGGGAGAGAAATCAAGAGAACAATTTTTCAATTCTTCAATCCCACTAGCCGCTCGCTACTTCCCACTGGCCTTCTCTACTTCTTCAACAACAATATCACCGCCGCCGTAATAAGCATATTCACCAATGCCAGCGGTATCAGTTTCTTCCAGCCCAGGTTCATCAACTGGTCATAGCGGAAACGGGGTATTGTCCACCGGATCCACAGGAACACGAACAGGAAGAAAGATATTTTCGCCATCAGTACACTGAAGCTGATCACCGTCATCCAGAAGGAGCTCAATCCCCACGATGCCTCGTTCACAAATGGGATATCATAACCCCCGAAATACAATGTCACCATGATCGCACTGCTGATGAACATATTGATGTA
>DASYLC010000329.1:0-5586 GCA_036009775.1 Chitinophagaceae bacterium | reverse complement strand
AATACCACGGCATCCTAAGCTTCTCCGATGTTGCCGTACAGCCGGGGTAAAATAAAAATCATTTCACCGATCAGCGTATACCAATCAACTACCAGTGCAAAAATTCCCTTTTTATAAACAATACGACAGCATGGATTGTGGGCCGGCATGCACCCGCATGGTAGCCAAATACTATGGGAAAGACGTAAGTATGGACCGGTTGCGCGGGTATTCACAAATAAGTAAAGAAGGTGTTTCATTGCTGGGTATCGCGGAGGCAGCAGAAAAAATTGGTTTGAAAGCCACCGGTATAATACTTACTTATGCCGAATTGATCAAAGATGCCAAACTACCGGCTATTATTCATTGGGGGCAAAACCATTTCGTCGTATTATATAAAGCAGAGCGCAGATCACTTTTTCACCGCGGTAGCAAACTGTTTGTCGCCGACCCCGGAAATGAATTGATGACATATACGCAAGAAGATTTTTGCAAATACTGGATAAGCGACAAAGACGAAACGACAGGTGAAGGACTGGGAGTTGCCTTATTAATAGAGCCGACTCCGGCTTTTTACTCCGGTGAAGAAGATACGGCAGAAAAAACGGTATCCGGACTTGGATGGGGAAGATTGTTCAAATACCTGGCCCAGCATAAAAGAAATATTGTCCAGGTCTTTATGGCGATGGGGATCGCAAGCCTCATTCAGCTCATCTTTCCTTTCCTGACTCAAAGTATTGTGGACACAGGTATTAACACCAATAACCTTTCTTTTATATACCTGGTACTGATCGCCCAGCTGGTGCTGTTCTTTAGCCGCATGATTGTGGAATTTATCCGTAGCCGCTTACTGCTGTTTATCAGTGTCCATATTAACGCCTCTATCCTTTCTGATTTCTGGATCAAACTGATGAAACTCCCAATCAGTTTTTTTGATACAAAAATGACCGGCGATATTATGCAAAGACTGGGCGATCATAAGAGAATTGAAACGTTTCTTACCGGGTCGGCACTTAATGTCATCTTTTCGTTCGTCAATCTCGTTATGTTCTCCATTGTGCTGCTTTTATACAATAAGACCATCTTTTTCATTTTTATTATTGGCAGTATATTGTATTTCTTCTGGATCAGAATATTTTTGAAATTTCGGCGGCAACTGGATTTCAAACGCTTTGCCATTGCCAGCAGGGAGAATACGGCGACTATGCAGCTTATTTATGGTATGCAGGAGATAAAATTGAACAACGCTGAACAAACCAAACGGTGGGAATGGGAAAATCTCCAGGCTAAACTTTTTAAACTGGGATTCAAAGGTCTTTCTCTCAGTCAATACCAGCAGGCCGGGGTTTTCTTTATTAATGAGGGCAAGAATATCCTTATCACCTTTTTTGTAGCCAAAGCTGTACTGGACGGCCAGCTGACATTGGGAGCCATGGTCGCCATTCAATATATCATTGGCCAGCTTAATGGCCCGGTGGAGCAGTTGATCGGTTTTGTACAATCCGCACAAGATGCAAAGATCTCATTGGAACGACTGAATGAAATTCACCAACTGGAAGAAGAGGAACCCGCTGAAAAATCTTTTATCACACAACTGCCCGGCAATAAAACGATCCAGCTGCAGGATCTCTCTTTTACCTACCCCGGTGCCGGGAATGAACCGGTATTAAAGAACATCACCCTTTCGATACCGGAAGGAAAATTAACTGCCATTGTAGGTATGAGCGGAAGCGGCAAAACTACCTTGCTGAAACTGCTGCTGAAATTTTATGAAAGCTACCAGGGGGAAATAAAAGCAGGTGAAGCGGGCTTAAAGCATATCAGTCCCGGCTTTTGGAGGAAACAATGCGGAAGCGTGATGCAGGATGGATACATCTTCAATGACAATATCGCCAGGAATATAGCCGTAAACGAAGAGATACCGGATTACCAAAGATTATTGCATGCCTGTAAAGTAGCCAATATCCTGCCTTTTGTAGAAGGATTACCCCTTGGCTTTAATACAAAGATCGGTGCAGAAGGAAATGGTATCAGTGCAGGACAAAAGCAACGGATACTGATCGCAAGAGCTGTGTATAAGGATCCTGAATATATCTTTTTTGACGAGGCTACAAATGCGCTGGATGCGAATAATGAAACTGTTATTATGGAAAACCTGGATGAGTTTTTTGAAAACAGAACAGTGATCATCGTTGCGCACCGTTTGAGCACGGTCAAAAAAGCAGACAACATCATTGTGCTGACTGACGGGCAGGTAGCAGAGCAGGGTACCCATGAAATGCTGACCAATAAACGGGGAGAGTATTACCAGTTGGTGAAAAATCAACTGGAACTGGGAAATTAAACAATCATAACATGCCAATACAGGAACGATCGGGAGTAAGAAGCGAGGGCCTTAGAGAGTTCATCAGCCATCGTCCCGGGTTTTTGATCCGCCGGGGCATTCCCATTTTCTTCGTATTGCTTTCAGGATTGGCGATCGGAAGCTATTTTATCCAATACCCCGATATCATTACAGCAAGGGCAAAAATAAACTCTATCAACCCCCCTAAACAGGTAATTGCTAAAAATGGGGGCCGCTTACTAAAATTATTTAAGAACGATAACCAGCAGGTAGAGCAAAATGAAATCATTGGATATCTCGAGAGTACTGCCAGTCATGATGAAGTGTTACGGTTAGCCGATATTTTAGACACCCTTCAGTCTTTTGCAGTTGAGAACCGGTTGGAACAAATTCCCCGGTTCTGGAAATCCACGAACCAGTCCTTTGCGCAACTGGGGGAACTGCAGCAATCCCATCAGACCTTTATGCAGGCCTATATTACATTCAAAGATTACCTGAATACAGGTTTTTATGTTGCAAAAAAACAAATGCTGAGCCGCGACCTGAACAATACAAGGGAAATGCAGCAGGCACTGTTACAGCAAAAGGATCTGCAACAACAGGATCTCGCCATATCCGTTAAGAATTACAATGTACACGACACCCTGCACAATGAAACGCTGATCACTGATCTGGAATACCGTAACCAGCAAAGCCAGCTGATCAATAAGAAAATGACCATCCCCCAGGTAAATGCTTCGATCATTGGCAATCTAAATCAACAAAATGCCTTACAAAAGGAGATGATGGAACTCGACAACCAAATTTCCAGGGAACATGCCCTTTTTGTACAGATGCTAAATGCTTACCGGAGTATGGTTGAGGATTGGAAACAAAAATACCTGTTGCGTGCAGCGGTAAAAGGCACCCTTGTTTATTCCGGATTCCTGGAAGAAAACCAGCAACTCCAGGCTCACCAGGTTGTAGGTTTTATCACGAACCAGTCCGACCACTATTATGTGGAAATGCTGATACCCCAAACCAATTTTGGGAAAGTCAAACAGGGACAGGAAGTATTATTAAAGTTTCCCAGTTACCCGGCACGTGAGTTTGGAAGTGTAAAGGGGAGAATTGATTATATAAAGAGCATCCCTTCTGACAGCGGTTATCTCGCAAAAGTGACCCTGCCCGAAGGACTGATAACAAATTATAAGAAAAAAATCCTCTTTACCGAGGGTTTGACAGCGCAGGCGGAGATCATTACGGATAAAAGAAGACTGTCTGACAGATTTTTTACCGGGTTTAAAAGTTTGATAAAATAAGCCATCGGATTTCCCCCAAAAAAAAGCGTCCCGTCGCAAAACGGAACGCTTACTGATATAAAAAGAATTTTGTTTATTAGCCTAATGCTACTCTTTTGAATTCTGTCACTTTCACATCCCCGCTTTCTTTCAGGTAATCGGCAACGGTCTTACCGCCGTCTTTTACAAAAGACTGGGCGGTCAGGGTTTGTTCTTTAAAGAACGCACCCATTTTACCTTCGGCGATCTTGGCCAGCATCTCTTCGGGTTTGCCTGCCATTTTGGGATCTTCCTTCATCACATCAATTATGATGGCTTTCTCCCTTGCTACCACTTCTGCAGGTACGCTGGCTGCATCAACAGCTACGGGATTCAATGCCGCGATCTGCATGGCAATATCCTTACCCACTTCCGGGGCTGCGTTGTCTAATCCAACCAGGACGCCGATACGGTAGGCACCGTGTATATAAGAAGCCACGTAAGGCGCTTCCACCCGTATATATTTTGTGATCCCGATCTTCTCACCGATAGAAGCCAGTTTATCATTGATGAGGTCGGCCACTTTAGCGCCATTCACCATTGTGTCGTTCAGTTCTTCCACTGTTTTCACATTACCGGCAATGGCTGCATCAGCAATGCCCTGTACCATGGCGATAAAGTCAGTGTTCTTGGAAACGAAATCCGTTTCGCAGCTTACACAAACCACGATACCGGTTTTGTTATCCGTTGTTGTCTGTGCGATCACCACACCCTCTTTCGCTTCACGGTCGCTTCTTTTAGCCGCTACCTTCTGACCCTGCTTGCGCAACCAGTCGATCGCTGCTTCAAAATCACCGTTTGTTTCGGTCAACGCCTTGCGGCAATCCATCATACCCGCGCCAGTAGCCTGGCGAAGTTTGTTTATATCTTGTGCACTTATCGTTACTGTACTCATTGTTTAAGATTTGAAGTCTGATGTCAGAGGTCCGAAGAGCTTCCGTCATCAACACTATTTTTCAATTTAGTTACCTCATTCAGAAGCCTCGTTCGGTCTACCGACTCCGGACTTCCGACTTTCTTACCGCCTTCCGCCACCCGGACCACGGCTTCCGCCGCCGGGACCACCGGTTGTACGGCGTCTTTGTCCGCCACCACCAGCACCCGGACCACGGCCTCTTCCGCCACGGCCACCTTCAGCCTGCGCTTCTGCTTCCAGGCGTGCTGCTCTCTTTTCCTTTTCATCATCACTTACATCATCTACTTCTTCATCCTTAGCAGCTTGTCTTTCGGCAAGGCCTTCAGCGATAGCAGCGACGATATAACCTACGATGATCGCAATGGATTTGGTAGCGTCGTCATTGGCAGGGATGCAATAATCAACTTTGTTAGGATCGCAGTTGGTATCGACTACACCAAAGGTTTGGATACCCAGGCGTTTTGCTTCTGCCAGTGCGATATGTTCATGACCGATGTCGATGATGAACAAAGCAGCAGGTACACGACCCAACTGGGCGATACCACCCAATACTTTATCCATTTTATCACGGTCACGGCTTAATGTCAAACGCTCTTTTTTCGTGATACTGTCGAAAGAACCGTCACCCAGCATTTTTTCAATGCTCTGCATTTTCTTTACACTCTTACGAACGGTGTTGAAGTTTGTCAGCATCCCGCCCAGCCAGCGTTCTGTAACGAATGGCATGTTCACTTTTCTCGCTGATTCGTTCACGATATCCTTCGCTTGTTTTTTGGTACCTACGAACAGTATCTTCTTACCACTGCGGGCGATCTGTTTCATAGCCGCTGCAGTTTCCTGCAGGCATTCTACCGTTTTGTTCAGGTCAATGATGTGAATACCTTTCTTTTCAGCAAAGATGTAAGGCAACATCTTGGGGTTCCACTTCTTTTTCAGGTGACCGAAGTGTACGCCTGCTTCGAGGAGCTGCTGTTGTAGTGAAGTATTATTTTCCATTGTATTTTTTAAGCTTTTAGCTATTAGCTGTG
>DASYLC010000328.1:0-14383 GCA_036009775.1 Chitinophagaceae bacterium | reverse complement strand
TTCTGTTTTTACTTCCTGGTTTCCCGCGGGGCCCTGTGGGGGATAGAGCTGGTTGAAGAAATCTTCATTCAGTTCTTTCTTCTCCAGCAGTCCTGCTTTGGTGATCTCAATAGTAAAATATTTATCAGCCGCAGCAGGATCTTCTTTTAATCCCAGGTCGTTGATGATCCATTCCAGCTCTTTCTCATCAAAAGCTTTTTTCAACTGGAACGTTTCTTTGTCACCGGCTTTTTTACCCATCCATTTTTTGCGGGCAGCTTCTGCAAAATATTTTACGAGGACAGAGTTATCTTTTTTGATGCCGCCTTCCACTTCTGTTCCGTCTTCATTCGCTTCCGAGAAAATGATATTGAGAACATTCTCTTCTGTTGTTACGGTGTCTTCATCTTTCATATTGCCATAACGGTTCTGCAAACGATCGATCTCGTTGTTGATCATTTCATCCGTAACAGTCACTACGTAACGGGTTGTCTTTGCGTTGGCAAGATCCGGCAGGGTGAAGTCGGGTTTCATCCCTACTTCAAATTCAAAAGTATAATCAGCAGGATTATTTACATCCAGTTGGCCAAAATCGGAATCCAGTGGTAATGGTTGCGCAAAAATATCCAGCTTATCGTTTTGCAGGTAACCAACGAGTTCCCGGTCAACTGATTTTAATACCTCATCAGTGAACAGGGAAGTGCCGTACATTTTTTTGATCAGGCCGGAGGGTACCATGCCTTTCCGGAAACCGGGGATATTTGCTTTTTTGCTATACTCCTTCAGTGCTTTTTCAAAAGAAGGCAGGTAATCGGTCTTTTCCAGTTTCACTGTCAGTTTTTCATGCAGTAAGCCGATATTCTCTTTGGTAACAGTTGCCATGTTAAAAGTTGAATAATGAACAGATGAACAGAATAACATGGAATGCAGAAGTAATGTTTCGATGAACACAACCCGCCTGTTTATCATTCCTTGTTCTTCGTTCGATATTCCTGTGCGGGTGGAGGGACTCGAACCCCCATGCCTCACGGCGCCAGATCCTAAGTCTGGTACGTCTACCAATTTCGCCACACCCGCGTATAATAAATTCCAACGTTAAAAATTCCAAATTCCAGCTTCACCAGGATTGCCTGGAATTTGTGATTTGTAGTTTTGGGATTTTTCGAATTGGGTTGCAAATGTAGGGCATTTTGGCGGATA
This sequence comes from Chitinophagaceae bacterium, assembly GCA_036009775.1. GTDB lineage: Bacteria > Bacteroidota > Bacteroidia > Chitinophagales > Chitinophagaceae > JJ008. The sequence goes on along the minus strand of DASYLC010000328.1, from coordinate 13,204 downwards.
AGAACGTTTGAAAAGATTGGCGGGCAGTGAAGCATTTGAAAACCCCCGGTGCTTTGAAATGTTTTTTGAACCACCCTTTCTTTGTCAGGACAGACTGCGGCATAGCAGAGAAACAGTTTTTACCTGGAGTATTCCAACTTATGTGTACTATGTACCATATGGTTCAAATTTTTCAAGTTGAGTCTGATTGCCGGTAAAGCCGGTCCATTTCACCAGGTGTTATTATCTGGCAGTACGTATTCCGGGGAACGACATTAAAAAAGTGTGGAATTTTTTCTATAGCTATCCCCATATTTCTTTAAAAAGCTAGTTAATAAGGGATAATTTATACGGTTCATCTATCATATTGATAATGACAAAAAAATGATGCAAAAATTGTTTTTGTCAACCGTTTTATTATTGTACGTTTGATTGTTCCCCGTTTGTTATCCGGTATCTTCAGAATTTCCGTAAGAAGCTTTATCTCCATTGAAAATTTGAATAAGATCTTGCAGGCTCTTGCTGCACCAAACTTTTTTTGCAACCAAACCTAATTGCTGATGAGAAAGCTCATTTTTTCCCTGCTTGGCTCTATTGGTGTATTTGTCACCAATGCCCAGAACCCGGCCACTGTATTTACCATCGCTAACCGGAATGTTTTGTTACCCTGTGGTACCAATTGTACCACCATCACGGCCCAGGTGCCGCATATCAAACAGACTTCCACGTATGTGATCACCAACCCGGCCTATCTCCCGTTTGCCTATACGACTCCAACCGGTATGGTGCCTGTGGAGATCTATGATGATGACCACTGGAGTTCGGTCATTAATACGGGTTTCAACTTTTGTTTCTACGGATCGATCTATTCGTCCCTGCTCATGGGTTCCAACTCTGCCATCACGTTTAATACATCACTCACCGGCCAGGGCAGTGGTTATATCATCAGCGCCACTACCGGCGCTATTCCTAACACAGCCTATGCGGCTTCGATGATCTTTGGTCCTTACCACGATATCGATCCGGGACTGAGCTCAGCCAATAAAAAGATCGAATGGAGAGTGGAAGGAACCGCTCCCAAAAGAAGATTTATCGCCAGTTATAATGATATGCCTTATTTCGGTACCAACTGTACTGCACCAAGGGCTACACACCAGATGGTATTATATGAATCAACCGGTGTGATAGAAGTATATATCAAAGACAAACCTTTCTGTACAGGATGGAACAGCGGAATGACCATACTCGGAATACAGAACCAATCCCGTACAAGCGCTGTTGCAGCCCCCGGCAAGAATGCGACTGTTTGGGGACAGGCAGCGATGGATTCCTGTTTTCGATTTATTCCTTCAGGAGGTGTCTCCAGATTGAAAAGTGCACAACTGGTCGTGAACGGTACCGTGGTAGCCAGTGCAGATACCAGTACGCTTTCAGCAGGAGTATTGAATCTTAATTTTCCCAATGTTTGCCCGACGGCAGACAGTACAGCCTATGTTTTACGGGTGACCTATACTGATTGTATCGGCGATCCTCCAACAGATGTGGTGTTCACCGATACAGTATTTGTAAAAAAAGATACGCCCCCGGCTTTTACAGCTACTAAAACAGATGCCTCCTGTTCAACTACCGGTTCTATAACTGTTACACCCGCACCTGGTGTTACACCTCCGTTTGAATATAGCATCAATAACGGTACGGCCTGGCAGGCTTCCAGTACATTCACCGGGCTTGCAGCAGGCACTTATGAAGTAAAGGTCCGGAAGCTCGGTTCTCTTTGCGCTTTGCCTTCGACACAGGTGGTGATCACATTCACGAACAATCTCACAATGAATAATCCTGCCGGCGCCAGTATTTGTTTGGGTGCATCTTTCACGCCGCAGGTGACCGGCAATGCAGCAACATACAGTTGGACACCCACAACGGGAGTAAGCAACCCGGGTGCCGCGAATCCTGTATTGACACCGACGCAGACAACAACCTATACCGTCACCGGAACATTGGGTACCTGTACCATACAACGCACGGTTACGGTAACGGTATCTCCGGGCGCCTCTGCCAATGCAGGTCCCGATGCCATTATTCTTGCCGGCGATACTTACCAGATGCAGGCAACTGCTTCCGCAGGTACTTATTTATGGACACCGTCAACTGCATTGAGTGCGACAAATATTCTCAACCCGACCGCTAATCCAACGCTCACTACGACCTATACATTGAGAGTGACCACAGGACAGGGATGTTTTGCTCTGGATGATATGACCATTACGGTCGTGCCTTATTGTGTAAAACCAATGAATGCATTTACACCGAACGGCGATGGGATTAATGAACTGTGGCTGATCACCAGTGGCAATTGCCTGTCAAGGGCAAAAGCACAGGTGTTCAACCGCTATGGCGCCAAAGTATTTGAATCCAATGATTATAAGAACACATGGGATGGAACTTACGAGGGTAAGCCATTACCGGACGGCACTTATTATTACATTATTGATTATAAGCTGCTCAATGGTAAATCAGTGTTCATGAAAGGAAATGTGACTATTCTGAGATAATCATCTAAATAATAATGTTATGAAACGTTTTATATATCTTTTTTTATTTGTTGCGGCGGCTGACCATGTCTCCGCGCAACAGATCATGACGGCTTCTTTATATGATCAGCATGGCAACCTTCACAACCCCGCCACTGCCGGCGCTTCAAAGCATGGTACGATCGGGGCTTCTTTCCGCAAAATGTGGGATGGTATGGATGGCGGTCCTCAAACAACGATCGTATTTGGTTCGGGCTATCTTGCCAATGCAAAGATCGGTGTGGGTGGATATGTCTTCAATGATGTAACAGGCCCCACCAAACGTACGGGTTTGCAGGCCGCTGTATCTTATCATATACCCATGTCAAATGATGCCAGTTTCTCACTGGGTCTGGAAGGAAGGTTCCAGCAATTTTCCATCGATAAGGCCAAGCTCCAGGAATCATTGGGAAACGATCCTGTACTTGGTGCTGAGGACAGCCGCTTTAAGGGTGATGCCGGTTTTGGTGTTGCTTATAATGGGAAAAAACTGAATGTAGGTGTGTCTGTGAGCCAGCTGATCCAGTCCAAACTGGATTTTTACAGCGGCAACCTGACAAGAACAGAAGAAGCAAGATTGTATCGCCATTTTTATCTCCATGGTAATTATATTTTCAATGCGGATGGAAATACCAGGCTGATCCCGAATATATTATTCATCTATCTTCCCAATTCGCCAATGGAATTCCAGGGTGGTGTACGGGTAGAGCATCGCGAGATCTTCTGGTGGGGTGTGGCATTGCGGGCAAGACAAAGCTGGATGTTATCTGCCGGTGTGAAGATCCATAAGAAATTCACGATCGGTTATTGCTTTGATATTTATTCTACACCATTAAGCGTTTACGATAAAGGTGCCAACGGGCATGAGGTCATGATGAAGTTTGATTTTCTGAAGTAAGAGCTAAGAGACTAAAAAGAGTAAAAGGAGTTAAAAGAGTTTGTGCAAAACTTTTCTAACTCCTTTTGGTTTTCCTCATTGCCAGGATTGTCAGATTGAAAGATTAAATCAATGCCACACACTCTTTTTCTCTTTCTTCTCCTTTTAGACTCTTGGCAAAAAATCATTAAATTCGTAGACAATGGAAACTGTAGCCCAGATACCGAAGTATAACCTGAATGACGACGAGGAGAGAAAACTGATCCTTCGGGAGTACCGTTCCTTGCTGAAAACGCTGAAACTCAAATTAAAACCCGGCGACAAGGACCTGATCCGGACTGCTTTCGAAATGTCGGCGGAGGCCCACAAGACCATGCGGCGTAAAAGCGGGGAGCCCTATATCCTGCATCCTCTTGCCGTGGCAAAGATCTGTGCCGAAGAGATCGGCCTTGGGGTCCGTTCTACGATCTGTGCTTTATTACATGATACGGTAGAGGATACTGACATCTCTCTCGAAGATGTAAAAAGGGAATTTGGCGAAGAGATCACCCGTATCGTGGACGGGCTCACCAAGATCTCCAATGTGATTGACGTGAATGCATCACAACAGGCCGAGAACTTCAAAAAAATATTGCTGACCCTTACGGATGACCCGCGGGTAATACTGATCAAACTCGCCGACCGCCTGCACAATATGCGGACCCTCGACAGTATGAAAAGGGAAAAACAATTAAAGATCTCTTCAGAGACTGTCTATGTGTATGCGCCTCTCGCACACCGGATGGGCCTGTATACTATCAAGACAGAAATGGAAGACCTGGCCATGAAATACATGGAGCCGGATGTGTACAGGGATATCGCTAAAAAACTAGCCGAAACAAAAAAGGAAAGAACAAAATTCATCAACGAGTTCATCAAACCTATCAAGGACAAACTCGATAAAGCTCATTTGAACGCGGAGATCTATGGCCGTCCAAAAAGTATCCACTCCATCTGGAATAAAATGAAAAAGAAAGGAGTGGAATTTGAAGAAGTGTATGATCTCTTTGCGATCCGGGCGATCCTGGATTCTCCCCCGGAAAAAGAAAAAGAAGATTGCTGGAAAGTATATTCCATGATCACTGATGAGTACAACCCTTCACCTGAACGGTTGAGGGACTGGCTGAGCAATCCAAAATCGAATGGTTATGAAGCGCTGCATACTACGGTAATGGGTCCCGGCGGAAGATGGGTGGAAGTACAGATACGGACGCGTCGTATGAATGAGATCGCGGAGAAAGGATTGGCCGCCCACTGGAAATACAAAGAAGGGGCGAATGATGAAAGTCGTTTTGACAAATGGTTCCAGCAGATCCGGGAAGTGATCAGCAACCAGGAAACGGACAGTATCGATTTTCTCCAGGATTTCAAGACCAGTTTTTTGGCGGAAGAAATATATGTCTACACACCCAAGGGGGATGTAAAAATGTTGCCGGTCGGTTCTACTGCGCTGGACTTTGCGTTTGCTATCCACAGCGCGATCGGGGTAAAGACCATCGGCGCCAAAGTGAATCATAAGCTGGTTCCCATTAGTCATAAACTACTGAGCGGTGACCAGGTAGAGATCATTACCAGCAATAAACAAAAAGCGTCCGAAGACTGGCTCCAGTTTGTCGTTACCTCCAAAGCAAAAGGAAGGATACGGGATGCCCTGCGGGAAGAAAAAAAGCAGGTAGGCGATGAAGGCAAGTATGCAGTTCAACGCAAACTGGAGGGGATGGGTGCTTCTTTTACACAGCATAATATTGATGAACTGGTACAATGGTATAAGTTGCCTTCGAACGTCGAACTGTTTTACCAGGTTGCGGTAAAGAATATTGATCTGAGGGATCTGAAAGATTTTAAAGTAGTGGGTGATAAGATCGAGTGGCCGAGACCGGTAAAACCTCTGCCGGAAAAGACCGATTATATCCCGCAGCCTGTAAAAAAAGATACAGAACTGATCATTTTTGGAGAGAGCAGCGATAAGATCGTATATAATCTCGCCAACTGTTGCAAACCGATCCCGGGCGATGACGTATTCGGATTTGTAACCACGGGAAAAGGATTGACCATTCACCGAACCAATTGTCCGAATGCAGCCAAGCTGCTCTCCAATTATGGTCACCGGGTGGTAAAGACCAAATGGGCGAAGAACAAAGAGATATCCTTTCTTACCGGTATCAAGATCGTGGGAATGGATGATGTGGGTGTAGTCAACAAGATCACCATGCTGATCTCCGGGGAATTGAAAATAAACATCGCGGCCCTGACCATTGAGGCCAAAGAAGGCCTTTTCGAAGGGAATATCCGTTTATATGTCCACGACAAAGAAGAGCTGGACAAGCTGGTGCAAAGCCTGCTGGCTCTCCCGGGTATCGAATCGGTGGAACGCTATGATATGGAGGACATTCCGTCCTGATCCGCCCCGGGACTACCCTGCAGGGGAGGGCATGAGTTTACATTTATCCGTAATATGCTCCTGAAATGTGCATAATCAAGCTGTTAAATCCTTTTCTGAACCGTTTTTTTGTTTAACTTGTTGGCCTGTTTTCGGCACCTGATTAGCACACTCAACCACAACTAAATTATGCGACTTAACTGGCTGAAGTTTGTTTCCGTGTTAATGATCATAACCGGATGGGCAAACCTTTCAAACGCACAAGGCTATTCTTTTAATTGCGCCCGTGATACAGTATTGCCCGGCTGTCCTGCTGCTGCTTGTTTTACCATAAAGACCTTGATACCCGATCCGCATCGTCAGTCGACCGATTATGCGGTCAATGCACCGTCAACTTTGCCATCCTGTTTGCTTAACAGTGGTAATCCCGGTGTACCGGGTGCGCCAACCACACTCAATCTTGATGACAGGTATTCACCTGTTTTCCCGATCGGATTTCCTTTTGTCTTCTTTGGTACTGCTTATACTGACCTGGTCGTAAGCAGTAATGGTTTTCTTTCTTTTGATGCTGCACTAACAGGTCTTTTTTCTCACTGGAACATTATCAATGGAGGCACACCGCAGGATCTTCCCAGTACTTTTTATGACAGGGCATTGATCATGGGTCCTTATCACGATATCGACGTCGCCATTACCACTTCGCCAAACAGGTTGATATCGTACCAGACCAATGGCCTGGCTCCTTACAGAACATGGACCATCACCTATTATAAAATACCCCTTTTCTCTGCTGCGTGTAATAACCTGATCGAAAACACACACCAGATCACCTTGTATGAATCAACCGGTATCATCGATGTGGCTATCTATGATATGCAGATCTGTCTTGGCTGGAACGAAGGAAGAGCCATGGTAGGTGTTCAGAATTATAACCGGGATGCGGGTGTGATGGTGCCCGGAAGAAGAGCATCCGATCCGCCATGGGGTTCAGTTGGTATGTATGAAAAATGGCGTTTTGTTCCGATAGGAGGGACACCGCTTTTCAGGCGGGCTGAATTGTATACTATGGCCGGAGCACTGGTCTCTACAGGAACAACTGTTCAATTACCCAATGGTGACAGGGAAGCTTCGTTTCCCAATATTTGTATGCCAGCTGGTTCTTCCACGCAATATGTCATCAAAGCATTCTATGATAAAATTGATGACCCCACTGTAGAGATATTCGGAAGTGATACGATAACAGTTGACCGGTCACAGGGGCTTGCTGCCGAGCCTACCTCCAGCGCTGCCAGTTGCGGTGTTGCGAATGGCGGTATCATTGTTACCAATACAAGTGGTGGAACAGGTCCTTATGAATATTCGCTGGATGGTATTGCCTGGCAGAGTTCTCCCACTTTCACCGGGCTATTATCCGGAACGTATACGGTGTATGTGAGAGATGCTGCTGGTGTTTGCACAGCGAATTATTCCATAGTTGTTCCGGTGATCGGGAATTTGGCAGCTGTTACGAGCAATACAGCCACGGCTTGTACCGGTGTAAACAGCGGTACCATCACGATAAGTTCCTCAACGGGTACAGCACCGTTTACCTTCTCGCTGGATGGAGGAACTTTTGTCGCCGGGGCATTGCCTTATACATTTACAGGGCTCACTTCGGGTAATCATACCGTTGTGATAAAAGATGTCAATGGTTGTGAAACCAATACCATTACTATAAATATAACTACCGGCACGGGTGTTCTTGCTAACACATCTTTTACACCTACATCCTGTCCCGGAGCCAACAACGGAACCATAACGGTAAACGTAACTGCGGGTACGGCCCCCTTTACTTACCAGTTGGGTGCAGGACCGATCCAGCCTTCGAATGTGTTTACTGGATTGGCCAGCGGAACTTATTCTATTACGGTAAGAGATGCCCTGGGTTGTTCCCGCATTGTTACCCGCACCGTGACCAACGGTTCTTCAGTAACAGCAACGACAGCGCTTACTGCTACTACCTGTGGCGGAGCTGCCAATGGTTCTGTTACCATTACGCCAACCAGTGGTACCGGTCCCTATACGTTTGTACTCGATGGGGTGACCACACAAACAGGCGCCACCAACACTGTATTTACGGGACTTACTTCAGGCTCTCATTCGGTAGTGATAACCGATGATCCATCCGCATGCCAGAGTCTTCCAATAACATTTACCATTGCTGCAGGCCCGACACTGTTAGCGAATGCTGTTCCATCGGCTACTTCCTGCAGCGGTGCGTCAAACGGAACTATAACCGTTACGCCTACAAATGGAACCGCACCTTATACGTTCTCCATAGATGGCGGTGCTTTTGTACCCGGTGGTGTACCGTATACATTTACCAATATTCCTGCAGGTCCGCATACCGTGAGGGTTACTGACGCTTCAGGTTGTGTTACCAATACGATCAATGCGGATATAGCAGCAGGCCCGGCATTGACAACAACGGCCAGCAAAACAGATGCGTTGTGCAACGGAGATGCTACAGGTACGATCACTGTAACAACACCAACGATCGGTACGGCGCCTTATGAATATTCATTGGATGGAACGATCTGGCAGCTGAGCAATATCTTCAATGGCCTGGCCGCAGGAACCTATACAGTTTATTACCGCGAAAGCAATGGTTGCCAGGGTTCACAGACCATCAACGTGGCAGAACCTGTTGTATTATCGGCCACGGCTTCGACGGTAGCTGTAGTTTGTAACGGGCAGAACAATGGTATCATTACCGTTACATCCAATGGTGGTGTTGCACCTCATGAATATTCGATCAATGGAGGGGCTGCCTGGACACCGAATAATATTTTCAACGTTGCCGCCGGTACTTATACCATTACGATCCGTGATGCGAATGGCTGCAGCACAACGCAAACAATAACCGTAACAGAACCTACGGCATTGGCCGCATTCTCTGCCAACGGTCCCGCAAGTTGCGATGGAGGAAATGATGGATTGATCACCGTAACAGCGAATGGAGGTAACGCCGGTTACCAGTATTCATTGGATGGAGTGGCATTCCAGTCTTCCAATACATTCAATGTGGCGCCGGGTAACTATACCGTGACGGTAAAAGATAATCTCGGTTGTACCACTTCATTTCCCACCACGGTTGTATTGAGCAATAATTTGACGCTGACCCCGCAAACAGATCCTACGATCTGTGAAGGAACTTCCACACAATTGGCGCTGACATCAAACGCCACGGAGTATTCATGGACACCTTCCACGGGTCTTAGCTCAACTACTATTTATAATCCTATAGCGAATCCAACAGTTACGACACAGTATACGGTTACAGCTACATTGGGCCGTTGCAGTGCTGACGATATCGTAATGGTCAATGTACATGCAGCCCCGATCCCGGATGCGGGCGTGGATGGCTTTATCTGTTATGGTCAAACCCATCAGTTACAGGGCTCGGGCGGTACAGTCTATTCCTGGACACCCGCTACGTATCTCGATAATCCATCGATCTCCAATCCGGTATCAACACCAACAAAGGATGTTATTTATACCATGTCGATCGTATCGGATGCCAATGGTTGCGCTTCATTGACAACGGACCAAATGAGAATAGATGTAACACCTCCGATCAAAGTAAAAACCTTCCCGTATGATACGGTTGCTTATAATGCCGACCAGTTCATGCTGCTGGCGATCCCGTCCGACTCGGATGTGATCAACTACAGCTGGACGCCTACGATGGGTCTCAGTGATCCTGCTATCGCCAATCCAATAGTTACAGTGGGGGCGATCGGAGAAGTAGTGCAATACCAGGTCATTGCTTCAACCCTCGCGGGTTGTAAAGGCGAAGGTTATATTACTGTGAGAGTGTACAAGGGTCCCGATATCTATGTTCCAACCGGCTTTACACCAAATGGTGATGGCAGGAACGATCTGTTCACCCCATTCCCTGTAGGGGTCAAGAGCTATAAATACTTCAGGGTCTTCAACCGATGGGGGCAGATGGTATTTTCCACCAACACCCTCAATCATGGCTGGGATGGAAAATTGCGGGGCGTGGATCAGCCGAGCGGGGTTTATGTCTGGATGATCGAAGGAATGACCAAGAATGACAGGGTGATCACCAAGAAAGGCACAGTAGCGATAATCAGATGATAGCTTAATAATCAAGGATTTTGAGCCCCGACGCTGAAGGCCGGGGCTTTTTTTTACCCCTTTATAGAAGCTTCAGTAGCAAGAAGGCGCACCCTCTTCCTGTTCCCCCTTATTTTATTTATATTGTGTGTCGGTTCAGTACCTGTAAAAACCTTTTTACCTTATCAAGCCGTTATGAGAAGCAAGCCCAGGAAGTTTTTGGCTCTCGTTTCCCTGCAATTTTTCGCGATAGCAACTTTGCATGCACAAAATTGTATACCTACCAATATCAATGGTTCGGTCATCGATCTGGCATGTCCCGCTACCTGCGCTAATCTTTTATTCAAGATACCCCATATCAAGAGCTCTTCGGATTATGCGGTCACCAATGTGCCGTATACACCGTATCCTTATGTTACACCCGGTGGGGTAGAGCTTTCCACTTTATATGTCGATGATATTTTTTCCCCGCTGATACCGTTGCCATTCCCGTTTTGCTTTTATGGTGCAACTTACAATAGCGCTGTAGTAGGTTCTAACGGCATCATTACATTCGATATTACCAATGCCAACAAAGAACATTCCTGGTCACTGACAACGGTCCCTCACGGAACGATTCCCCAGCCGCTGCCTTATGCCGGAGGTTCGCCAGATGATCTTGATGTTACCTATTACCCCAAGGCATCCATCATGGGAGCGTACCAGGATCTGTTCCCCACCCTGACAGCCACGAGTTCAAGAAAAATAGAATACTCAATCGTTGGCACCGCACCCTGCCGGAAATTTGTAACGAGTTTTTTCAAAGTGCCGATGTATTCGAGCTCCTGTAATTCGCTTTTGTGTTCAGAGCAGATAGTGTTACATGAAAGCACAGGGATCATCGATGTTTTTATCGATAATAAACCTGTATGCCCCAGTTGGAACCAGGGTCTCGCCATACTCGGGGTACAAAACCTGAACCGGGACAAAGCAGTAACAGCACCGGGTAAGAATTGCACAGTATGGAGTGAACAGGAAACCGGGTATCGTTTTGTCCCTTCCGGAGGAGTTTCACGATATATTATCTCGGAACTTTTAACAATGACAGGAGCAATAGTAGCAACCGCAGATACTATAACCACAACAGCGGGTCTGCTCGATATCCGTTTCCCGAATATATGCCCGCCATCAGGTACCACTCAGTATGTGGTACGGACAAAATTTTCAGCCTGTGATAATCCTGTAACGCAATTGATCAGTCTTGATACGATCACACTGACAAGAACCAATGAACTGCATGCGGGCGCTACCATGACCAACACGGATTGCGGTCCGCCCAATGGTACGATCACTGTTACAATACCTCCGGGTTATGGAACAGCGCCATTCACCTATACATTGGATACAGGAACCCCGGTTACTGCTGACAATCCTTTTACATTTACAGGTGTACCGCAGGGGTCGCATAACATTGTAGTTACCGATGCTTCCGGCTCCTGCAGCAGTACGATCGATCTATCCATAACCAGGAATAATTCTCTTACCGCAATTACTTCATCCCTTCAGACAGCCTGTGCGGCTGTGTCAACCGGTTCCATTACAGTAAGAGCAACGAATGGTACGGGACCCTATCTTTTTAAACTCGATGGATTTCCAGCTGTACCAGGTCCCAATCCTTACACGTTTACTAATATCAACAATGGTAACCATGATATCATTGTGTATGATGCCACCGGGTGCCAGACAAATGTGCTTACAGTGAATGTAGCAACAGGTGCCGGTGTCAATGGTAATACTCTTTCCACTGCCGCTTCCTGTACTGCCATAGCTAACGGGACAGTGACGGCTACCGCAACAACAGGTGTGGCGCCTTTCACCTGGCAACTGGATGCAGGACCAATACTGAGCGGTTCCAGTCCATTTACATTTAACGGGGTCGCTTCGGGCACCCGTAATGTAACGATCCGTGATGCCGTTGGTTGTGCTCGTGTCATCACCCTGACTGTAGCAGCAGGGCCGGGCGTAAACGGAATAACGAGTACGGTCCCCTCTTCCTGCCAGGGAGTAAACAATGGTTCGATAACAGCCACTGCTATTGGAGGCACAGCTCCGTTTACCTGGCGACTGAATGGCGGTCCTTCATTGAACGGAGCCAGTCCTTTTACATTTAATAATGTTGCCACCGGTTTGCATACGGTCGTTATTACAGATAATGTTGGTTGCACAAAGACCCTGAATGTGAATGTAGGAACAGGGCCTGCCCTGATGGCCAATGCCAGTCCAACAACTACCATTTGCAATGGTGCATCAAACGGAACAATTACAGTAACCCCCACTAATGGAACAGGCCCCTATCGTTTTTCTTTGGATGGAGGAATACCTGTGACCGCTGCAACGCCTTATACGTTCACCAATGTCAGTTCTGGTCCGCATACTATTATAGTGACCGATGGACCGGGTTGTATCACCGACCCGATCCAGGTGAGTGTTCCTGCAGGCCCCGTCATCACTACTGTTGTCAATAAAACAAATGTGCTTTGTAATGGGAATGCTACAGGTACTATCACAGTAATGCAACCGGCATTGGGAGCAACGCCTTTCCAGTATTCCATTGATGGAGTGATCTGGCAAAGCAGTAATAATTTTTCCGGGTTGCTTGCCGGGGCTTATACGGTTTATTATCGTTCCGCGAATGGATGCCAGGGCTCACAAATTGCTATCATCACCGAGCCAACAGCACTGACCGCGGGCACGGCAATGATCCCTGTTATCTGTAATAGTGAAAATAACGGAACGATCACGATCACTCCGGGTGGAGGCGTTGGCCCTTACCAGTATTCATTGGATGGGGTGACCTGGCAAACGAATAATTCATTTTCCCTGGCTGCCGGCAATTATACAGTCCGTATCAGGGATGCGAATGGTTGTATCATCACCAGGAACGTCCCCGTAACTCAACCGGCTGTCCTTACAGCCTCTTCTTTAAATACCAATGCAAGCTGCGATGGTGGTAACGATGGAAGAATAACCGTGAATGCTGTTGGTGGGAATGCCGGCTATAGCTATGCAACGGACGGAACCAGTTTCCAGGCATCGAATATATTTAGTGTGGCACCGGGTAATTATACAATTACGGTAAGGGATATCCTGGGTTGTGCCACATCCTTTACCACTACGGTAGGCTTGTCCGTAAATCTTTTCCTGACACCACAAACCGATCCTTCCTTATGTGATGGGACATCCACACAATTGAATGCT
>DASYLC010000327.1:0-8266 GCA_036009775.1 Chitinophagaceae bacterium | reverse complement strand
GCCAGCTGAAAGTCAGCCGCACTATCCTCGTATCAAATTTTAAAGCAAAGGGTTCGTTGGCATTTTCAAAAGTGGAATACCCGGAATAATTCACTGTACGGAAAATGTCCCGGATATTCAGCCGCAGACTCCCTTTATTTTTCAGGATCTGCTTGCCTACACCGGCACCCAATTCCCCCTGTGGCGTCAGCCATTCCTGGAGATCGATCTGGCTTTTGGTCTGGTAATAACCACTCAACTCCGCCGACCAGCCTTTTTTGAACTGGAACTGGTTACTTAAACTGAAATTCAACTGGTCGATGGTCGCTTTGATCGGGGCCCACACCACCCCATTGATGATCTTGTGATTATACACAGCGATACTGGTCATATTCCACCATTTCGTAACGGGTAACTGGAGCGTGATACTTGCCCCAAGGTTATGAAAGGTGCCCACATTACCGCGGGTATAAATAATAATATTCTTGTCGACATTACTGCTGTTGGAATCAATGATGAATATCTGCGAGAAATAATCTTTCAGGTAACTGTAAGACAGACTTGTCGACAATACCTGTTTATACGAGTGTACCAGTTCAAACTTCCAGGTATACTGCGGGAGAATAAAGGGATTCCCGCCTTCATATGTGTATTTATTCAGCGTAACAAGGAAAGGGTTCAGGTTTTGGAATTGCGGTCTGTCGATCCGGCGGCCAACGCGCAGTGTAAAATTATTGTTACTGTCAGCATTGTAGGATACAAACGCCGATGGGAACAGGCTTCCATAATTCCGTTTGAACGCCGAATCCTTTACGACGGTATTGCCCAGCTGATTCGCTTTATACGAAGTAAGTTCATACCGGAGACCCATCTGCCAATGCCATTTTCCTTTTTCTGCATCAACACTGCTGTATACCGAATGGATATTCTCGTCATACAGGAAATGATTACTCCGGCCCAGGTCATCCTGCCAGGTTGCGCCGTTATTGAAATAATACGACGCAAGGTTATCCGTGTTGGTGCGGGCTGTTTTTATACCTGCTTCCAGCAGGAAAGTTTTGAATTGTTTTGAATAATCAAGCTTGGCTGTAAAGATCTTCAGGTTGGAAGGAGTATTACCTTTTGTTGCCTGCACGGGACTACCCGGGACGTCCAGCTTTGTCTGGAAATACTGGTCGCCGGTGATATCGAAATTGATCAGGTCGATATCGGCCAGCAACTCACTGTTATCCGCCAGTGTATGTTTTACATTAAAATTGATACCTGCCCGCTCAAAGCGGATATCCCTGGTGCCTTCCGTAAATATGGTGGAGTCCACAACATAAGCCGGCGTCATCCAGGCGATCCTGCTGGCACTATTCAAGTTCCTCTCGTTTATATTACCGGTGAAAACCAGGCCGAATGTGGTCCGTTTACCTGCAAAAAAATCAATTCCCGTTTTCAGGTTGTGCGAAGTGGTACCTGTTTTGGTAAAAGCAGGCTGATCCAGTAAAAGGGAATCACTCCCGTTCGCAGCGTGGTATTTGCGCAGTACAGTAACATTCATCTTATCGTTCCCTAACCGTACGCCATAATTGAGGAAAACATTGAACTTACCCGTCCGGTAATTAAGGTTAAGACTGTTATTACTTTTTCCATAAAAGCCCTGACCGGCACTCAGGCTGAGCGAACCATTAAAGCCCTTTTGCTTACTGGTCTTGGTCTTGATATTGATGATACCGGCATTCCCGGCCGCGTCGTACCGGGCACCGGGGTTTTCAATCAGTTCGATCACATCGATCGTTGAAGCGCTCAAGCCAGAAAGATAAGCCTGTAACTCCGTGCCGCTGAGCTGGGTCTGTTTCCCATCGATCAGTATCATGACCTGTGGTTTTCCTTTCAGGATGATGGTGCCATCCCTTCCAACTGTAACACCGGGCGATTTTTCCAGTACGTCCATTACCGTAGCACCGGCATTGGTGATGCCGGCATCGACATTGATCACCGTTTTATCAGGCCTGAATTGTACAAACGGTTTTTTCGAAGTAACCGTAACATCGGTCAGCGCCCCTACAAGCTGTTTAAGGGTTACCGTTTTATTGAATGCCTGCCCCTGCTGAAGGACTTCGGTATGCAAAAAGTAATTTTCATAGCCGGTGTAGCTGATCTTAAAAAGATACCCGGCACCCTGCAGTCCGCTGAATTCAGCCACCCCTTTCTGGTCGGTGCCCTGGACCTTTACCAGCGTAGAATCTGACTTAAGAAGATGTACAGAAGCAGCCGGCATTGGCTGCCCGGCATCGTTTAATACGGTGACGCGGGCTGTTATATCCTGCTGGGCAAGACAATTGACCGAGATCCCGATAAACAAAATATAATTGATCAGCTTTTTCATTTGATACAAAACGCTAAAATATCCAAACAACGCTAGAATCTACCGTTTTTTCTTTTAGTGGTAGTTAATATGGATGAGCAAAGGATGAAATGTTTTAATACGTGATGTGGGTCCTGGTGTTTTGGTTCAAAGGTGCTACCGGTCAGGGCATTTTTGCCCGATTGCCCCTTTTCAAATAACTTCGCTCCTCGTTACATATCAACTCTTTTACTCATAATTAATCAATTAACATGGCATACGATGTAGTGGTTCTCGGTAGCGGTCCCGGCGGTTATGTGGCAGCTATCCGCGCTTCCCAGCTCGGTTTTAAGACAGCGATCATTGAAAAAGAAAGTCTGGGCGGTATCTGCCTCAACTGGGGTTGTATCCCCACCAAGGCACTGCTGAAAAGTGCACAGATAGTGGAAGATATCAAACATGCGGAGAGCTATGGTATCACGGCAACCGGCACTCCCGATTTTGCAAAAGTGATCAAAAGAAGCCGTGGCGTGGCCGATAAAATGAGCAAGGGCGTTCAGTTCCTCATGAAGAAGAACAAGATCGATGTGGTGATGGGTTTCGGGAAACTGAAAGCAAAAGGACAGGTCGAAGTAACGGCAGCAGATGGCAGCAAGAAAACAGTGGAAGGAAAACATATCATTATCGCCACCGGCGGACGCAGCCGTGAATTACCGGCGCTGAAACAGGACGGTAAAAAAATCATCGGCTATCGTGAAGCAATGAACCTGCCTGCACAACCGAAATCGATCATTGTAGTTGGTAGCGGAGCGATAGGGGTCGAGTTTGGTTATTTCTATAATGCGATGGGAACCAAAGTAACTATTGTTGAATTTCTCCCGAGGATCGTACCGGTCGAAGATGAAGAGATCTCCAAAGAACTCGATAAGAATTTTAAGAAAAGCGGTATCGAGATAATGGTGAACAGCGAAGTGACCAAAGTGGATACTTCGGGCGATGGTGTAAAAGCAACGGTTAAAACCGCGGACGGAGAAAAAATACTGGAAGCGGATATTTTATTAAGTGCCGTAGGTGTTGCCGCGAATATCGAAGGGATCGGCCTGGAAGAACTCGGCATCAAAACAGATAAGGGACGTATCATGGTTGATAAATACGGGCAGACCAATATACCCGGTTTCTATGCCATCGGTGATTGCGCTCCCGGCCAGGCATTGGCGCACGTGGCCAGTAAAGAAGGGATCATTTGCGTAGAGAATATCGGCTACAACGAAAAGAAATATAATCACCAGCCAGAAGCGCTCGATTATAATAATGTACCGGGTTGTACTTATTGCTACCCCGAGATCGCTTCTGTTGGTTATACAGAGAAACAGGCCAAAGAAGCAGGCTATGAAGTGAAAGTGGGCAAGTTCCCGTTAAGCGCCAGCGGTAAAGCTTCTGCTGCCGGTCATACCGAAGGATTTATCAAAGTAGTGTTCGATGCCAAGTACGGCGAATGGCTGGGCACGCATATGATCGGTTATAATGTAACGGAGATCATCATTGAAACAGTGGTAGGAAGAAAATTAGAGACCACTTACCATGAAGTGCTGAACAGCATTCACCCACACCCGACGATCAGTGAAAGTGTGAAGGATGCGATCGAAGTGGCCTATGGGGAGGCGATACATTTATAATGGGTCGGGACGCTAAAGCGGCCTGAACCATAAATTATAAGGGTCATCGGTCCGCAGGACTCTGCGAGGAAACCGGTGATCCTTTTTTACTTTTATGCTATGGAGATCAATCCTGCGGGTGTCATCGTTGCTTTTTTACTGCTCCTGATAGCAGGCGTATTTGCGGCTATGTTCCTATTGCTTGTTCTTCAGTCCCTGCATATTATCCGGTTCAGGAAAAACTCCCATTTTATTATCAGCAGTATTGGCGGTGGTATCCTCCTCCTGTTCGTTTTCTGGCTGATAAAGACCAGCCCATGGAAACAAACGAAGAGCCCATCCATTAAGGCAGACACTGTCGCTGATACAATTGCTACAAGACCAGCCACCAAGGATACACCGGGGTCGGGACGCTAAAGCGGCCTGAAACATGTTAAAGAATACCATACTCAGTACACCACGCTTAATTTTCATCACGCAGTTGTAATATCATAGCTCAACGGACAAAATGAAGATCAAAGAATCAACAATAAAAAGCCCCCCGTTTTACCGGGAGGCCTCGCTTGCCGTTAGTATTAAATTTCTTGGTTGCGACCTAAAACTTTAAAAATCTCTGTTTCATAGACTCCCCGTCATCCTTTTTCGCTGCAAGGAAGTACATGCCTGCCTGGAGATGACTGATATCAATTCTTTGTTTTTTGGATGTAATCACCACAGACATAATGCTTTGCCCCTGAAGATTGGTCACAAAAATAGTTTTACCCATCCAGCGGATATCATAAGCCAGGTCGATGAATATCTCAGTAGTGGCCGGGTTTGGATATAATCTGGCATGCAGCCATTGCGGATCCTCTTCGGGCAAAGGGGTTTCAAATATCAGCGGGTTGTTTAGCCCTTTCGACAAAAGAATGGAACTTCTCGCTCCTCCATTATCAAACAAGCCTCTCATCCTCGCTTTCTGCCCTTCTGTGAACATATTGATACAGGCATCGCTGGTGAAATCCATAAAATTCATATACATATCACCGTAAGGGCCATTGCCGCAGGTAATGCGTATTGTTTTCGGACAGCCTATCGTATAACTGGCTTGTTTCGGTGTATCCTGTACGCTATCATCGCCGCAATTCGCGTCTCCCCAGATATGCTTGAGGTTGAGCCAGTGACCCACTTCATGCACCGCTGTTTTTCCCTGGTCGTATCCGGCATGACCGGTACCGGTTCCAAAAGCAGAATAAGAAATGACAACGCCGTCCTTACTGATATCACCGCCCGGCATGGTGGCATAGCCTGCGAATTTGTCGAGGTTGCAGACCCATATATTCAAATAACTTTTGGCATCCCATGCATCCGTGCCCATTGATGCGGAGAATTTCATCGCATCATCGGCTGTCCATTTGATGATGGGCGTGTATTTGCGCTCGATGCCCGTTGTGTATCTTTTTTTGGGATCTGATTTAGCAAGTTGAAATTCGATCTCGCAATCAGCGGCCAGTTGTCGGAAATAGACCGGCGTGCTCATCGTATCGCTGTTGAGGCGACGGAAATATTTATTCAGTGCTTCGATCTGGCTGATCACCTGTTCGTCACTGATCTTTTCAGTTTGTGTGTGGTAAAGTATATGAACGACCACCGGTATTTTTATAACCGTCCCTTCTATACGGTTGGCCGTACGGTTCAATAACTGTTGTTGGGTAAAATTTTCGATAGCCGTTATCCTTTCCGCTAAAGAAGGATCCATGGCCAGTTCATTTTGTTGATACGCAGCCGAGGAGCATTTTTCCTGTGCAGTCAACCGCCCACCAAGCGCAAGTGCAAAAAAGATGATGATAATTCCCGCCTTCATAGATTCCAATTATTAGTACGTGCACGGCAAATAAATTAATGCCATGAGCTGATCACGGGAAATTGGACAATAAATAAAAGGAGATTGGGGGATTAACGTTGGCGTTCCAGGTATCGGATCTTGAGGGTTGATCTCAGAATCAGGTGAGATTCTTTCGTAAATATAATACGATTTAATTAATTGTGCAATAAGTTTTTGCACAGTAATTTTCCGATACCGGGGCCTGCCTGGAAAGCTTTAACAGGCATAACCGCTTTACCCGCTTATTTTTGCATAAATCGACACCTTCATGAAGAGAATCTTCGTTTTCGCAGTACTGGCAGGACTCGTAGCCTGTAAGAATAAAGACCAGCAGGTAAAGCCCGATCCCAATGCTCCGAAGTCCATGAGCTATTCTATCATAAGTACTTTTCCCCATGACACTTCTTCTTATACCCAGGGCCTGATCATATATAAAGGTGAGATGTATGAAGGCACGGGCAATTACGGTTTTTCCAAACTCATGAAAATGGACCGGAAGGCCGGGAAACCTATCCTTCAGACCTCTTTGGATAAAAAATATTTTGGAGAAGGCGTCACCATTTTGAATGATACGGTCTACCAGCTTACCTGGCAACAAAAGGTGGTATTGGTCTATACTTTAAAGGACCTCAAACAAGTAAAGGAATTCCCTGTTAATATCGATGGCTGGGGGTTGACCAACGATGGCAAATACCTGATCGCCAGCAACGGCGGCAGCGATCTTTTCTACTATGAGCCTTCTACTTTCAAGCTGGTAAAACAACTGACGGTCACCGAATCCAGTATGGCCTCTTATAACCTGAATGAACTCGAATATGTCGATGGATTTATATACGCCAATCAATACGAGTACCCTTATATATTAAAGATCGACCCTGCTACAGGGATGGTCGTTGCAAAGGCCGATGTCAGCAATACCTGGAACCGGATCAAAAAAATGTACCCGCAGATCAACCCCAATGATCTTGTTCCGAACGGCATCGCGTATGATACAGCTTCAAAGAAAATGTATATGACCGGGAAGAAATGGCCGGAATTATATGAAGTGCAGTTTAGTCATTAGGAAGACTTTGGATTGAGGAATTGGGAGATTGGAAAATTACCGTGTCAAGGCTAACAGCTAAAGGCTAATAGCTAACAGCTTTTTCCATTATATAGATCACCGAACTACATCTCTTAACATCCCTCATCGCTTTTATATTCGAACCCAATCCCCTGAAAAAAGCACCGGCAAGATTTGTCTTTCCCCTTTTGTATTTACTGCTCAGCATGGAGACATAAAAACTATCATACCACATCGGTTTATAGTCCCTGATCTTCAGCCCATGCTTTTCCATTAGTACCTGCATTGACCGTGGGGAGAAATGATAGAGATGACGCGGCACATCATAAGCAGCCCAATGCTCACCATACACAGCCGCATCCCCGGAGGTATAATTGGGAACCGCGATGATCAATCTTCCTTTTTCATTTAATAAAGACCTCAGCCTGGCAATATATCCCTGCAGGTCATGCACATGTTCCAGTACATGCCACAGGGTGATGGCATCATAGCTTGCTTCCGGCAATTGATAAAACTGACCGGTATCTTCCATTTCAATACCATACAATTCTTTACCCAGTTTCCTGGCACCGGCATCCGGTTCCAGCGCCGTGACCTCCCATCCTGCTTTTTTCATTTCATTGACAAAAGCACCGATCCCGGCACCAAGGTCGAGAATGCGGCCCTTCGTGCTCCCCGTCTCTTTTTCTACCAGCTTTCTTTTTTGTTTCAATGTCTTTTTACGTACGGACTGGTAAAGCCGGTTGACAAGGCCTTTTGATGTGTTGGTATGCGAGATATATTCTTCCGACTTATAATAAGGAGCGATCGAAGCCGCGTCGGGAACGCCCTGGGTGAAGCGGAGTGAACAGGATTTGCATTCCATCACGGTAAATTCTTCGCCACTAACGGTATAGTCTTTGGCTGATAAGACCTTTCTAATATCAGCCGAACCGCAAACAGGACAATGAGTATAATGAATAAGTTGGGCCATGGTTAAAGTCGGCAAAGTAAAGTCAAATCGGGCAATTATTTACTATTTGAACCACATAGAATATAGAGCACAATAGTATAACACATGGCCATATTCCTATTGTGTCGCAGCCTGCCCTGACGCAGGAAGGATGGTTCAATTTTTTCGAGAAAGCGTCATCAGGCAAACATAGCCCTGCTCCCTTATTGCAGCAATTGGTATGTGACAGAACTCTCTTCAGGTATTAGTTTTGTGGAATTGGCGGTTGAAGAAACATCCAATCCGTGTTCTGAAAAATACCAGCCGATGAACATAACGGCGAGTAAAGCAAGCGCCAGCGCATAGGCCCACCAAAATGATCTTTTTTCTTCTTTGCGGCCCAGCATTTCTGTCATTTCCACCGAGGTCTTTTCATCCTCTC
>DASYLC010000326.1:0-6933 GCA_036009775.1 Chitinophagaceae bacterium | reverse complement strand
GCCTGTGACAGCTCCAGGCTTTTTACGGTATTGATCTCTTTCCCGTATTGCTGTAACACGACCTTATTATTCAGGTAAATTTCAAATCCTTCTCCACCGGGTTTTGGAGAAAACGAAAAGAGGCTGATGCAAATGGCGGACAAAACCATTGTTTTGCTGAGTAGTGCTTTCATATTTATACTTTTTAGGTTAAAAAATAATTTCTAACCCAAAGCAACGACACAGCAGCACGGATAAAAAATAGCTTTGACGAATGGAAGCGGAAGCTTGATATGTGACAGGAAGCGGCGCTGACTATTCACAGAGTGTCAGGGCTTCACTTGCCCTCGTGCTGAACTGGATCTTGTTCACTTTCCCGGCTTTGTAATAAAGTACCAGGGTTCCATATTGCGTTTGAAAAGCATCCCAATTGGTATCCTTTATTTTGGGATGACCGAGCCATTTAAAAAGACCGGTTCGGAGCGCTCCCATCAGCGGGAGAGATAGTTTTCCATTGAACTTCTCACCGATCTCCACATAATCCCGGCCGGTATAAAAATAGATATCCTTATCCTTGTAAAAAACGGTCCCACCACATCTGGAGCTTGGATTTTCATCTTCCGTGCTGGTAAAACAGGGGAGCTTGCCTTTTATCTCACCGTTGGTGGAATTCGGGTAAAGGTCGTTGACCTTCCCGTTCAATATGTCAATCGTAAAATTAGCGCAGGCAATGGTCGTCTTTAACTGAGCCTGTGCAGCAGTAAAGGTTAGTGACACGGAACAGAACAGCAGGATCTTTTTCATAGTGATGCGTTTTTAGCGAATGAGTAGAAATGCAGGAGCATATCAGCAAAATCCTTGCTAAAATTGAGCCGGGGGCTTAACTTTCGGTTTTACAACAGCTATCATGCGCAGGATCAGACCCGATGTGGATATTATTCTGGATATTTTAAAAGCCGTTACGGTCGCACAACCGCTTTCCAGCTTTGCCCAAAGTCTTTTACAGCAATACCAGGAAAGGGGAGGACTGAGTAAAAAACAACTCGAAGGCTTATATGGAAAAGCTTTAAAAGTAAATACCATCCCGGAAAATAAACTGGCCACCCTGGAAGCTATCATTTTACGAAAATCAGCCAAACACCGTTCTGAATTACCGGCCGCTGCGCCGCTTTATACCAAGGATGAAGAAACTGGTAAAATGATCAGCGGCATCCTCGATAAATATCCGCAGCACAAACGGGTACTCTTTTTCAAATCCCGGTATGATAATAATGAACTATTGAGTGCATCTGAAAAAACTGAATTACTTAAGTTCAGCAAACTGTTGAAATAAGCGCTTCAAACTTTCTTAACTTTAAAAGTATCTGTCCGTTCAAAATTTTATCATGAAAAAGATCTTCGCTCTCCTGTTTTTCATTGCCTGTTTTTATAATTACAGTTATTCCCAGTCCGACACCATTGCTTTTTATAAAAAATCGGAGAAGATGATCCCGATGCGGGACGGAACCAAACTGTATACGGTCATCTTATCGCCGGTCGGGGCCGAAACACCCTTACCGATATTATTACAGCGTACGCCGTATGGTGCTGATCCCGGGTTCGCCAATGATAGTGCGATCCAGCTTTCTGTTTTTGGAAACAACTTCGGAGCGATGTTGCGGGAAGGATATTTTTTAGTGTTCCAGGATATCCGTGGTAAATATAAAAGCGAAGGCAGGATGGAGATACACCAGCCATTGACCCATGCGACTGAAAAAAATACGATCGATGAAAGCACGGATACATGGGATACGGTTGACTGGCTGGTAAAGAACCTTGCCAACAATAATGGCAAAGCTGGTATTTTCGGAATATCCTACCCGGGATGGCTGGCACTCGTAGGCGCTGTTGATCCGCACCCTGCTCTAAAAGCTTCTTCTGAACAGGCCTGTATGGGTGATCTTTTCCTGGGCGATGATTTCCATCATAACGGCGCATTCCGCTTAAGCTATGGAATGGAGTATACCTACGAGGTTGAATTTGATAAAACGACGGACAGCGATTTTCCTTTTCCGCAATACGATCTGTTTGACTGGTATTTGAAGCTGGGCTCATTGAAGAATGTGAACGATAAATATTTTCATGGAAAGATCCCTACCTGGAACAATTTTGTGGACCATCCTAATTATGATGCTTTCTGGCAGAAGAATTCCCCGCTGAGTTATGTTTCCTATGCACAGATACCCCAATTGCATGTAGGCGGTTACTACGACCAGGAAGATATCAATGGTCCCCAGCTCATGTACAGTCATATGGAGAAAAAGGATAACGCTAAAAATAACCATATCGTCCTTGGGCCCTGGAATCACGGCCAGTGGGCGAGAGGCAGGGGTGACAGTCTGGGAAAGATCGCATTCGAAAGCAATACATCCGCCTGGTTCCAGGCATTACAAAAGAAATGGTTCGACCACTGGCTGAAAGGAACAGGTGACGGAAATTTTGAAGAAGCCTATTGTTTTCAGACCGGAAGCAACCAATGGAAGACCTATAACAGCTGGCCTCCAAAGGAAGCAACGATCAAAAAACTATATGCCCGGGCAGGGAACAGCTGTTCATTTGAAAAGCCAGCAACTGCAAATGCATATGTAAGTTTTACCAGCGACCCCGCCAAACCTGTTCCCTACCGTACACAGCCTATTGAAGCGACCTATGGTCCCGGCAGCCGCTGGAGACCCTGGCAGGTGGAAGACCAGCGTTTTGTTTACACAAGACCGGATGTAATAAGTTTTACGCTGGATTCATTGACAGCGGACCTGGCCGTTACCGGGAAGATCGTCGCACATCTTTTTGCGAGTACAAGCGGAACGGATGCAGACTGGATCGTCAAACTGATCGATGTTTATCCCGATTTTGATAAAAAAAGTTTAACGATGAGTGGTTTCCATTTCCCGGTTGCCATGGAAGTATTCAGGGGGCGGTTCAGGAAAAGTTTTTCCAATCCTTCGCCGTTGATCCCCAATAAACCCGAAGAGTTTGTGATCGACCTGCATGATATCAACCATGTATTTAAAAAAGGTCATCGCATAATGATACAGGTACAAAGCACCTGGTTCCCCCTGATCGACCGGAACCCGCAAAAATATGTTCCGAATATATTCATGGCGAAAGAGAACGATTTTATCAAAGCGGAACACCGTGTCTATTTTTCTTCAGAGTATCCTACTTATATTGAATTGCCGGTACTAAAAGATTAAACGAAACGCTCATGAGATATTGGCTGTTCTTTTTACTATTCATGGGTTTCAAGACCGCAGCGCAGCCTGCCACGATGCTTACGGGCAGTCTTGACTCATTGTTTGGGTCTTATTTTAAAGCAAATGAACCCGGTGGCGCCGTATTGCTGGTAAAAGATAACAGGATCATCTATCGCCGGGGATTTGGGATCGCTGATATACAAACAAAGGAAGCGATCACTCCTTCAACGCTTTTCAATATCGGCTCCATCAGCAAGACCTTTGTGGCCTATGGTATTTTAAAACTGGCGGAGGAGAAGAAATTATCACTGGATGATAACCTGTACCGGTATTTCCCGGATTTTAAAAACCCGGCCATTGCCAAAAAAGTGAAGATCGTTCACCTGCTCACCCATACATCGGGCTTGCCCGATAGTCGTCCTGTAAAAGAGCAGCATGATTTTTACCTCGTAGCGAAAGATGAAGAGAATTTTGCACCATTGAAGCAGACGGAAGAACTGGAATCTGAACCGGGAACAAGGTATAAATATTCCAATCCTTCTTTTAACGGTCTCGCATTGATCATTGAAAAAATAACAGGCCAAAAATGGCAGGACTATATCAACACAATTATTTTCCGGCCGGCTGGTATGACACGATCCACGATTACAGATGGTCCGCATCCTGCTTCCGGTGTGGCGCATGCGTATATTAAAAACAAAGAAGGTGGGTTCGAAGAAATGGATTATGGTGAAGAAACAACCTTTGCAGCGGCCGGTAACGGCGGTGTATGGAGCAGCGTGGATGAACTCTGGAAATATGAACAGGCCATTCAACAATTTACTTTTCTTGATAAAGATGCGGTCACCCGCTCGAGAACGGTATATCCGTTCCCCGGTTGGAAAGACAGTTTGCCTTCCAACCTCGGGCTGAGCTGGTTCATGACCAGGGAAATGAATTTGAGTATGACCGGCCATACCGGTTCGCAGGGCGGGTTTATCAGTGATTATTGCTGGCTGCCGGAAAAAAAGCTGTTCTATGTTCTGCTTTGTAATCTTCCCCAACCCCGCCGGGAGATCAGGGCCGGGCTATTTTCCCTGCTGGAACGGTACCAGTGGCTGGAAGAGAAGAAATGACTATTTTGTATAAATCCTTCAGTATCTGTTTCTTCCAACTCCATTTTAGGGGCTCAAAAATTAAAACTAACTTGTAAAGCAGGCAACCTTTTAGCTTTAAAACCCGATTAAAAGGACGAAACATTACCACATTTTGCTATCGGCGGACGAACTGACCTACCATGTTGAGGGATGTGCACTCAACAAGCGGGAGAGCCAAAAAATTTTATACAGCTCTTTCTACGGGTATGCTATGGCCATTTGCGACCGGTACACCAGCAAGCAGGACGATGCAGTAGAGATACTGAATGACGGGTTTCTTAAAATTTTCAGGGAGATACATCATTACAAACCGGCTTATGCCGATGTGGTCAGTTCTTTTAAAGGATGGCTGCGCAAGATCATTGTGTATACGGCGATCGATCATTTCCGTAAGAACCAGAAACACCAGATCGTAACACAACTGGATAATGTAGTATACCAGGTGGCAACGGTCAACGAAGATGCGATCGACAAAATATCATACGAAGAGATCATCCGGTCTGTACAGGACCTGTCACCGGGTTACCGGACGGTCTTTAACCTTTTTGTGATCGATGGATTAAGTCACGAGGAGATAGCAAACCAATTGGGTATTTCTATTGGCACATCCAAGTCGAACCTTTCGAAAGCAAGGAGACAACTGCAGAAAATATTATTTAAACAAAACGAAACCCTAGTAGCCAAAAATGCCGTTTGAAGATTTCGATAAAAAGATAAAAGAAGCCGCTGACCATCATCATCCCGCTTACGACGAACAAGCCTGGACCAGGATGGAAAAGCTGCTCAACAAGCATCTGCCGCAAAAGGAAGATAACAGGAGAAGATTTCTTTTCATTATCCTGCTGTTCCTGGGCCTTGGCGGCGGGGCACTTCTTATTACCAAACCCTGGAAAAAAGACAGGAACGATCCGATCGCAACAAAACAACCTGGTAAACAGACGGAAGTGGGACCCCCGGTTTCAACCGGAAGCAGGTATCAAAAAGAACCGGGCACCAATAATACAGCATCTCCTGTTGTAGAAAATGGAGACAACCCTGTTGGATCAGCTGACAGGAATATTCCTGTAGCAGTAACGCCAGCAAAAGCGGTTACAGCGGATAATAATACGATCGGACAATATAATAACGTCATTTCGAAAACCAGGACAGGAAATAACAGGAAAGATAAAACAGCTCCTGTTTCCTTTATCGCTACGATAAATAAAGACAAACCAGCCCTGGCAGAAGAAAAGAACGACTGGGGATCCAACACCGATGTAAAAAAAGAAGAACCGGCCCGGAAGAATAAGGATGATATGCCGGTAAAAACGCTGGATGTTGCCGTGGAAGCGGCTATCGGGGAAAAGAATAAAATAGATAAGGCAAAGACGGATGATCCTGTAATAAAGAATGATGTCAAAACTGCTGAGAAAGAGATCACCGCCAAGACCGGCATAAAAAAAGACGAAACGGTAGCAATCACAAACACAGAAAAGAAAGCAAAGGAAAAGAAAAAGAAGCCAGGTTCGTTTTTCTTCTCAATGTCTGCAGGACCTGACCTCAGTTTTGTGAAGAACAACAAAGCGGGGGATGTAAAACTATTGACCGGTATTGGGTTAGGTTATAATTATAAGGACCGCCTGACCATCCGCACAGGGTTTTATTCAGCCAGGAAAGTGTACACGGCTGGTCCTGATGCTTATGATCCGCCTGCAGGTTTCTCTGCCCTCTATCCTTACCTGGAAAAAGTGGATGCGAATTGTAAAGTGTACGAGATCCCTGTTTCCGTATCGTATAATTTTGGAAATAGGTCTTCCAAAAACTTCTTTGTATCCGCGGGTCTGTCCACTTTCCTCATGAACGAAGAGACCTATAACTATCATTATAAATACACGCCACTTGGTAACACGTATACAAACGAGTGGACGATCAAAAACAAGAATTCTCATTTCTTCTCTGTTGCCACGGTCTCCGCTGGTTACAGGAAAGAGGTCGGGAAAAGAGTAACGTTGATCGCTGAGCCTTATTTCAAGATACCGCTGGGTGGTGTTGGTTATGGAAAAGTAAAATTGAACAGCGGGGGTGTGTTGTTCACCATTGGTATTAAACCTTTTTAACCCGGTTTTGATAGCCGCGATACAGGGGAACCATGAAACTAACTGCTTTTATATTTGTCCTTGTTGCCGGATTATTGATTCAGCTTGCCTGTAGTAAAACCGGGGGCATACCACCACCACCTCCTCCGGATCCATGTTTATCTGTCAATATCAATTTGAACGGTGCGGTCATTAATCCATCTGTCGCCGGGGCCAATGATGGTACTATCGCTTTATCAGCCAGCGGCGGGAGCAACTTTACATTCAGCCTTAATGGTGGCGGCTTTCAATCATCGGCCCTGTTCAAAAACCTGGGCGCAGGAAGCTATACGGTAATGGCGAGAAGTTCCGCAGGGTGCATGGCTTCCCTCTCCTTTATTATATCAAACCCAACGATCTCCTGTTCATCCATAAACATTTCTATTCTGACCAGCACCACCAATAATATTCCCTGTGAAGCAAATTCGGCAGTGATGACAGCCACTGCTTCCGGTGGTACTGGGCCTTATA
>DASYLC010000325.1:0-7168 GCA_036009775.1 Chitinophagaceae bacterium | reverse complement strand
CAATTTTCCGATCGTTTGAGTGGGCACACCGGTGACAGTACCACCGATACCATCAAAGACAATAATATCTGTAGCAGCCGGTGATGTTCGTGTTGGTGTCCAGTTCCCGGGAGTTGACCATGATCCTGCGCCCGTCCATGTATAGGTTGTGATGACAGGGACCGTGGGTGTGGCAGTTACTTCTACACCACTGTTCCAGTTCGTACCGAAGCGGCCAAATATTTTAAAGAAATAAGTTGTTCCATTCATTAATGCAGTCACCACCTGTGGAGATGCATTGCCTTTGTACACAACAAAGCCATTGCCCAGCGGGGTGCCGTTTCCGTAAACAAGATCTCCTGTATAAGCGGTACCATCACCTGTTGGCACACCGGAATTAGCAGATGTGGCCGCCACGATCAACACTTCATCATAACAAGCGACCGGGTTGGTCCAGCTGACGGAAGATTGTTGATCTCCATTAGAAGCAGCTGCGCCGGTTACATTATTGGGTGGTACACCGATAACAGTTTGTGCATCGCCTGCAAAAGCCGAACCGGTCTTGTTACCGCTGGAGAATGTAATATCCGCGATGGCGATAGCATTTACGGAGATCGTATTACCGAGTGTCGCCCCGCAAGCCAGGTGTGCGGAAATAAATATATAACCTGTTGTACCGTCCGGGATAGCCCGGTTGAAGCCGTTGAATGATTTAGCTCCCGGGCCGCCCGGCGCCAAAATAATAGCTAATAATATATCGGACGCATCAAAAACCGCATCGGTTGAATAATAGGCCCTGAGTTGGGTAAGATCGGCAGCCGTATGCGTTCCGGCAGTAGTAATGCTGATACCCGTTAAATTGGCGGGTACTGTTGTAACTGCAAGATCAAACCGATAAATCGCATTGCCACCCGTGCCCGGTACGATATTACCGGAAGGAACCGCTGGATCAGGTGATGAGAGGGCAATATCGGGTGTTCCGGCAATAACACCTGTCGCGGTAACACTTATATTATCAATACCCAGACCTTGTGCATTGGTTGCAGTGACTCCCGCTGCTACAAAGTAGGACCATCTTAAATAAAAATTGGCCCCGTTAGCGATATTTAATCCGGATATAGAAAATGTCCTGGGAGTAGTAGTAGCGGGATTTACCGCGTTGTTATTTGCGTTAAAAGGAAAATTCTGACTGGCAGATCCTACAACGGTCCAGGTGTTTCCATCCAGGGAATAATAAAAAAGAATATTGAATCCCTGTGCATTTGTACCATTCCTATACTTTTCAATGTCAAAAGATCCGTCAAATTGTGCTATTGTCGCACCGGTTGCGTTAGTATACTGAGCATAGATGCTTAATGGTGTGGCAGAAGTGCCCGGCCATGGGGCCGTACCGCTTGACAGGAACCCCAGAGCTCTGTCTGTTGCTGAAGCTGCAATTCCATTTCCATAATTATAAAAACCTCCCGCAGTGACGGCAACTGCAGTACCACCTGATTGAGTTGTTGCAAATAAATTCGCTCCTGCCCAGGTGGTTCCGCCTGTATTGCTTGCGGCACGCCATTGGTTAGCAGTCAATGTTGCAGTCGCAGAAGTACCAAGCATAGCATCGAAATTCTCTGTGAAGGGTGTGCCGGTACTTGTAATGTTAATCTGTCCCCATACCCCACTTACCGCAAAGATCATCATTAACAAAATGTAAATTCTCTTCATAAATCTTTTTTTGAATTATAAAATAAATATTATCAAAGGATAAGAAACCAAATAGTCAATTCCGGTTATTCATAAGGATGGGTCAAAACTAGTCGCCCGCAAGACGGCCTGCGAAATTGCCGCATTAAAGAAATATGAAGAAACGGGTGGCTGTGAATTTATCCACATTTTTCGAATGAAAACCCATTAAAAAAGGGGCACGATCGACGTAACCCCCTTTAATTCCAGTTTTTCAATTATCGTATAATAAAAGACTTTGTCATATTTGTCTCCCCACCCGTGAGCCGGATATTGTACATCCCTGTTTTGATCGTAGCCGGCAACTGCACCACTTCTGTTACAGCACCGCCAGTATGTAATAACAATTTACTGTATACCTGCTGGCCACCCGCATTGATCACACTGATCGCATATTGACCTTTGGGCAGGGCTGTTAGTTGCAGGGAGACCTGGTTCCCCGTTACCGGGTTGGGATAAATACTCATATCTGTCGCACCACCATTTGTATTCACCCGGACAATAATACTGTGCTTCTTAGAACCGTTGAGGCCATTGGCAATGATACGGTAATAGCTCGTGCCGGCTGAAGCTGTTATATCCAGGTAACTGTAATCAGTTCTGTCTCCATTATTAGAGGAGGCATTGACGGTTGCAATACCTGTAAATGAATTGCCATCAACAGAACGTTCAACAGAATAATCCTGCATATCGGTTTCGGTGAGGTTGGTCCATTCGATCTTTATACCACCTGTTTGCTGGCTGGCTCTCACCGTACCAAAACTAACAGGAAGAACAGATGCTGTAATGGACATATTATCGATCCCGAACCACTCATCATTACCGATGGCATTCGTTGTGATGATCCTTACCTGTACAAGAGGCTGGTTGTCGGCAGCCGGCGGCAGGATGACGGATACCGGCGTGACCAGTGTAGCCAGGCTGGGCCCCGTGGTTGCATCTGCCACAAAACCAGCCGGGATATTTATATAGCTCCCTATATTCCCCACCCTGTATTGTAACGCGACCGGTTGAACTGCATTATCGATCGAGCCATCTATATCACGGAGATCATAAGTTATCGATACTGCCTGGAAACTCGTCGTGTTCAGGTTGATAACGATATGAGGAGCATCCCCGGTTCCTGAACCTTGCAGGGCTACGACAGGATTGGCGATACCATCAAATTCTGCTACACCACCTGTAGCCTGTGTATTCGGGTTAGACTGGTTGGCGATCACATCTACCGGGGTACCGGCACCATCAGCCACTATGGTCTGAGGATCAGTTGCTGTTACCGTAGTAAGATCATCACCCCGGTAACCGATTATACTGGGAACACCTGCCCAGCTATCATCCGTGGTGATCTGGCCGGTAGTGGACCAGTTCTGCGAGAACGGAATAGAACCAGGCGTCAGATCGAAAACGCGGAAAGGAGTAAAAGCCATGGCAAGGAACGCGATGGCAGCATAGATCTTCTTCATAAGTAATCATTTTAGTTTACAGGAATAATTGATTACCGCAAATACTGTGCAGATTTGACCCGGTGTGAGAAACCGCTGCCCGTTAAAGCGGAACAGGTTGAATCAGGTTCAGTGCGGGCTATTGTTTGATGGACTTTTGTGTGCTGATCACAGTCCAATCAGTATTGTCCAGTCGTAATAAGCAGGTGCCGGGCAATAAATTCCCCATGTCTAAGAAGCGGCCCCGGTCACTATTTTACGGACAATAAAAGACCTCCCCGTTATTTCGACTCCGTCGAAGGAGGAGAGGTCTTTCTATAAGGGTTTCAAAGGAATTATTGTTTGACGAACCGTACCACTGTCCTGGAATCTCCTGTGGTAGCGGATAAATGATAGATCCCATTCGAAAGTGCGGTGGCATTCACCTGGATGATATTACTGCCTTCGGTGATCGTAGCTTTCCATTGTTTTACCGGTCGTCCGGCTATATCCGTGATCACAAAACTAACCGTACCGGGTTTGGCGGCATTGATAACAAGGCTGGATTTATCATTGACAGGATTCGGTGAAAGTGCCGTGATCAGTAATCCTTTTATATCATTGATGATCGCCACAGTATTGGAATACTTGACGGCGCCTGTATTGCCTGTTACTTTGATACGGTAGAGATTGGTTCCATTGGCTAATGACGCATCGGTATAACTATACGATAATGGCGCACCCGGAACGATCGTGGCCACCGTGGTATAAGCGCCGCCATTGACAGAACGCTGCACTTCAAAACTCATGACTTCGGAACATGTGCTTACATCCCAGTTGATGATGCCATTACTATTTTGCTTCGAAGAACGGCAGGAGATGATGCAATCGATGGGGAGGATATAACCTCCGTCGATACCCAATACATAAGGCGTTAGTGTTGTATTTACAGGCATACCAATTGAATTGGTATTGATCGTCCAGGCCGGATCGGCTCCGCCCGGGGTAATATTCGTTTGAGCTGCGATAACATTCCATACCGCACCGGAATTCATAAGTATTTCCATATCCTGCGGTTGGGCAGCATTGACACCTGCATCGGCTGAAGCATATTGAAAAGTAATATCGGCATCGGTAATAGCCGCGGAAGCTGAAATATTCCAGGTACGTTGTATGCCATATGTCGGGAAAGCAATCCCCGGAATGATGCCGTCTTCAACCCCAGCGGAAAAGTTAGCTATAGTAATCACATCGTTGTTAACAATCACGAGTGGATTATAGGATGAACTACCGATAGGGAAAGTTTTGGTTCCTCCACCAAAGGCAATAGCATTCAGGGTCAGTACACCACTTCCGTGTGTCCTGATATAAGCAGCAGGCCCGCCACCGGTGATGGTTCCGGAAACGGTAAGGTCGGAGCCGATGAGATCGATGTAGGTATTGGTGGAGATCAATGAAACATCGCCGGTCACAATTTTGTTGGATGAAACCGCTACGGTTGTACCGCCTGCAGAACCGATCTCCAAGCCATTTGTTGCAGGTACGGTCAGTGAACCTGTGCCTCCTAATTCAGCGGTTACACCGTTAATAATAAATTTACTAATACCGATGGTTGCGGCATCTACATCAATATTTCCAGAACCTCTTAAGCCATTGCGGAATGTTTTATTTCCGGCATTTTGCCATCTTACCACTGCTGTACCCATAGCTTCAAAGACGCCATTAAAGATTGTAGGATTATTTGAACCGATGAGCAGATTGCCTGTATTTGTTGTCCTGAAAATTGGTATTACGGCTGCTGTGACATTAGGGAAGTAGGTAACATTACTAGTTGAGAACCCTCCATTCAATGTGTACTCCAGTATCGATTGATGTCTATAAACAAAATTTGAAATATTCACCCCGTTGGCAGGAGCTGCCGATGTTAATCCTGATGTTGTAATTCTCAACATTCCTCCGGTGGCAACATTAACAGTTGGGCTGCCGGCTCCCCATGTTGGAGGCGTGCTTGCCTGCGCAAGAGTGAAAATACCACCGGTTTGAATATCAATATCATCTCCTCCTGCCCAGTCATCAATGGTAAATGTGCCCGCTGAATATATAAGGACTGCCAAATTCTCTATAACCACCTGGTCGACAGTTGTACTAGCTGTAACAGTGACTGTGTTGCCATTCCTGATAGTAATTGTGTTGGCGGCAGATGTTGGAGTTAATGTTGCATTCAGCCAGGTCGCATTATCTGGCGAAGACTCCCACGTACTTGTTGCATTCCAGTTACCTGTGGCTTTTGATCTGAAATAGTCTGTTGCAGAAGAACTGCATGATCCTGCCTGGTTGACGGTAAGATCAGCTGACAAACTGCTAAACACGACCGGGCTGCTACTCACTACTCTGATCTTATATAATGTTCCGGTAGCGGTGCCAGCAGGTATTACAATATTTATTGTTCCTGAATTCAAATCACTACTCAAAGAACCAATGGGTACAGGAGTGGCAAACGAGCCTGTAGCATCTGATAACTGGGCAGTATATGTGTTTCCAGTGAATGTTCCAATTGACGAAAATTGAACTGTTCCTGTTTCAGTATCACTGCAATCCGTAAGATTAAAAGGAGATGTGTTTACTGCCGTAACAGAAATAGAATTTGAGGTTGAAACTATAGTTCCATTAAATGTAAAATCATTTATACTAAAAGTCCCTCCCCCTGCAGATGCGCCCCAGCCGTATATTCTAAATGTAATACCCGCAGAAATATTTTGATAAGCCCCTCCCGATAAATTAATTGTGGTCCCCGTGGCTATTGGCGAACCGATATCTGCTGTAAATCCATCAACACTTGATCTGAATGCGAAAGTTGTTGGGCCGGTACCAGAAGCTTGTCCCGTATAAACAAAACTGACAAAATTAATTGCATTTCCTGCATTTGGTGTGAGAGTAAAATCGAAATAAGCTGTAAGGTCAATACCTGCTGTATTCCAACTGTTGGCATTATATCTGTTACTAGCGGCTGCAGCAGCTATACCGCTTCCTCTTCCTATACCTGAAACAGTAATACCGGGGTCACTTACATCACCAAGAGTAAAGGGGTTTGCTGCGCTGGGATTTGGATCTGTAATAGGGTTTGTCCAAATTGATTGACCCCAAACTCCCCCCGAGATAAACGACAAGAAAAGAAGCAAGTAAACCTTCCGCATAGTTCCCATTTTATAATAAAAAAATAGGGTCAGTCACCAGGATATTGGAGGAACTTTTCGGAGGGTTGCGGAATAGGGTCGAAAGTAGGACAAAAAGCGAATCTAGGGTATTATTAAAACATGAGGAAACGGAATTCCCGGTTATCCACAGGGATTGGGCAAGGCTTTGGGAAAGAAGCTGCTAATGGTTAGCCGTTAGCCTCCAGGCATAGACACATTGATGACAAAAAAGATTAACGGGATCCTTCTTTTTTTGCCTCCAGGCGCATATCCGGGAACAGGGCCGATACCAGCATCATCACCGAAGCTATCAGGGAGAGCCAGAGCCCGGTCTTCCGGACCGGGCATTCACCACCGGAACAGGTGGCCAGGATAAAAAAATTCCGCAGAGCCCAGCCCAGGTTTAGCGCGGTGACCAGCAGGTTCAGCCGCTTGGCCCAGACCCTGGGCATAAATGTACAGAGGAGGAATACCCCCACCAGCACAAAATGGAAATAGCCGGGTTTACCAAAATTGGTACCCGTGCCATCCACCCCACTGACCATGATATTCTTTGACCCTATAAAGATCCAGGGAGTAAAACAGGACACTGTTAATAATACAGCGGCGGCGAAGCCGATCCATTTCATATACCGCATAAGGGGCGCAAGATACTGAATCGTGGGTGTTCTGCGGGACTTGTAATTGGTGTTCTGCGGGACTTGTAGTCCCGCAGTTCTATTATATTGCTTTCAGCAATATGCAGCCGTATTTAAACATTTTTTTGACGTTTTTATCCCATTGTTCCCCGGTCCGCCCGTACTATTTTTTGCCTTCATTTTATTACTATGACCTACGAATTTGCCG
>DASYLC010000324.1:0-7557 GCA_036009775.1 Chitinophagaceae bacterium | reverse complement strand
CGGCAAATTCGTAGGTCATAGTAATAAAATGAAGGCAAAAAATAGTACGGGCGGACCGGGGAACAATGGGATAAAAACGTCAAAAAAATGTTTAAATACGGCTGCATATTGCTGAAAGCAATATAATAGAACTGCGGGACTGGAAGTCCCGCAGAACGTTTCGCAAACGTTTCTTTAAACAAAAAAGGTGACAACCTTTTCGGCTGCCACCTCGTACATTCTTGTTTATATTGGTTCTTCTATTGTTTTATGAATTTCGCAGCCGGGCTTTCACAATATGAACTGCAGATCAGTTTGATCATATACTGACCGGCACTAAGCCTGCTGACATCCAATGATATAGTGTTGCTGCCGGTTTCTACCTGCACTGTTCTTGTCGCCACTGCTTTTCCTGATATATCGGTTACCATCATCGTGATCTTATCCGCTGCCGGTGCATTCACCAGTACATTCAGTTCTGCATTGGCAGGATTCGGGAACATTCCACCGATCGTCAATACTGTTGGTTTGGCTCCATTGATCAATACGATACTGCTCAGTTTAGCCACACCATTGATATCCGTTTGACGCAGGCGATAGTATTGTCTTGCACCAGCAGGGCTATTGTCGATATAGGTATAATTCAATTCGCCGGTACTTGTACCTCCAACAGCCAGGCTGTTTACAAACCCGATCGGTGAGTAATTCACACCATCTGTTGAACGTTGAACTTCAAAACCAAGGTTATTTATTTCCGTAGCTGTTTTCCATTTCAGTGTATTATGACTTCCTTCTTTGTAACCACTGAAGGTCAGCAGGCTTGAAGGCAATACGTTCAGGTCGCTTGAACCGATAGTGAAATCGGAGAACCCTGACATAAGGGTGCGGGATACTACAGGATTGGTGGGTGTGCCGGAACCGACAAGATGTGTTCCGTTCAATACCCACGGGGAAACCGCATCCGTTCTCTTCAGCAACACAAGTTGTGTCACGTCAGATATCCCCGCAACACCACTACCTGTAAATGTTGCAGTGTAAATGCCGCCACCCAATGCATCGCCGGCTGTAATGGTCCAGTATCCTTCGTTGATCGTTTTGCTGACATTGATCGCACCCACGGGTTCTGTAAGTGGCAAACCGTTTGTTCCGCCCGGAGTCGATACCCATTGAGCTGTCAATGATCCACCCCCTGTTGGAGCTCCGGTAAAGTTGATTGAAGCATTTCTCTTGAAAGCAGCAACACCGATGGGGAAATCCCTGTTGCCCGGAGTTGGGCTGATCCATCTTTTAAAGAAACCGTTATACATCCATGAGGTTGTCCCGTGTGTGAGTGCGCCGGCCAATGCAGCAGTACTGGCATCAAGTCCAAGTGTTAGCGTATTTCCGTTCAGGTTGATCTTCCCATTCGTTAAGGCAATGGTCGGCGCTGTACCAGCGGAAACAGCCAGGTTACCTCCAGCCAATGTCAATACATGTGTTGCATCGTTATCATCTACCGTAAGTGTTGCCAGGGCCCTTCCCGGGTTGATCTCATTACCCATTGTCCTTGCCAGGGTTGTTCTTAAATAGGATATTATTTGTCCGCCGGTTCCCAAATTAAATGTAGGAGCCACATCAAATAAACCGGCGTTGGTAGGAGTTGTTGTATTACCGAGCTGGATAGTTCCGGTAGTAGCACCACCATTTCCAAGTGTGAGTTTATTCGTATTGGTAATACCGCCGTTAAATAAAATGATCCGGGAGGTTACAATATTTGAAACTGCAGGATCGATGGTTACGCCAAGCGCATTGTCTACATCAAAGCTCACAAGAGGAGCAACATTAACCCCTGTTCCTGAATAAGTGGATGCCACAGCATTGCCTAGCCAGTACAGGCGACTGTTCGCCACAGTACCGTCGAATGTGCCATTGTTAATGATATTCTTCCCGAATGCAACCAGGTGCCCGTTCAGGTTAAACCGGCTTCCTCCCGTATTAGTGATAGTCAGATCCCCTAAAATAAATACCTGCAAAGGAGTCAGGGCAACGTTTGCACGGACAAAACGGGTGGCTGCATTGGTAACAGGATTATCAACAGTAACATTCCCCAATGCGATAAGGGCAGTTCCTACAAAGGTATCCATGTCGAATCCGTCTGCGCTGCCAGCCGTTGAACTGATCCCGTTTCCAAAACTGATCGTGCCTCCGGCCATATTGTAGGATCCCGAGCCGGTATTGGTACTGATGCTGACCGCACGGCCCGTTCCTGTAGCAGCGTGTGGATCAACGATCGTTATTTCACCGCCCGTGAAGTTAACAGTATTGGGCCCCGTAAACCTGAGCAGGTTAGTAGTAGCTGCAATATTGGTAACATTTTGCGGATCAATATTGATTTTACCAGCCGTCATAGTGAAGATCGAATTGGCAGAAAACAATACTGCTCCAAATTGGTTCACGACGGCACTCGCTCCGCCGACAATCAATGTACCATTAATTGTCAGGGTATTATTACCCTGGCCATAACCAAAAGTTCCTGCATCAACCTCCAGTGTGCCATTTATCGTTGGCGAACCTCCGCCTGTTGCGCTTACTCCTGTGCCAACGCATTGCAAAGAAGCACCGGTATTATTGATCCATAATTTACCGTTTATTCCGGTAATTGTATTACTTCCAAACCAGGGTGTTACAATTGTTGCACTGGAGATTCTTATCGTTCCTCCATTAACAGTTAAGCGGCTACCCGAAGCTGCCGGCGATGAGGTGGTGATTATTCTCAATACATCCAGCATTGCAGTTTGGTTCGTCCCTTTTTGTCCGACAATAGAGAAAAAATCAGCTATGGGTCCTGTTCCGGAAACTGTGCCGTCAGCGGTACCAAAGAAATTTGTTATTACTCCTGCTGTGGTATTCATGTCGAATGTTCCATCCACAACCAGGTTGCCGGTTGACGTAGATGCTGTACTGCTGCCGCCGATATTTAATATATGTGTCGTCAATGAACCGGAACCGGCATTAAAATTGCCTCCCGGCGCTACCCCAACATTATTAATAACTGTCAGCGTTGAGGCGGGTGTTGCGATATACTGCAAAACGCCGCTTGTTCCTTGTCCTACTGTCAGGTTAAAGCAAATAGCGGTAGTAACATCGATAGTAACCGTTGCTCCGTCAGCGATTGTTGCATTATCGCCGGATGTAGGTACTACCCCGCCAACCCATGTACCCGGTATGCTCCAGTTTCCACCGACGGCAGTTGAAACAATATTGGCAGGCGGCAATGTAGCCTGGGTTCCGGTCAACGCCGTACTTAACCCTCCTTCTGAAACTGAAAAGACACGCCAAAAATAGTTTGTACCCGGAATAAGCCCGGCGGAGTTATAAGAAATTGCATTAGCGGCGGCTGTGCCGTCAAATGTATAATTCGTACCATCTGTCGAACGATAGATCGCATATAGCAATTCATCGGGCGCATCTACCCAGTTAAGTGTCATCGACACTTGTGCGATAGCAGTAAATGTCAGGCTCGTAGGAACAGTTGGAGTCGGTGGCGTAAATGTAAACACTCTTCTTGATCCGTCAACGGCAGAGGTCAGTGCAGTGATAGCGCCTGCTGTATATAAATTGGCAACAGGTGTCGCCGATGCGCCATTATAAGTTGGAGCAGGAGCGCCGCTTTGAGCCGCTGTTACAGAACCTACTGTTCCTGCAGTATTGCTGGAGGAAAACCCGATATTCGGATCCCTGGAATCTGTACTTGCCGCACCCAGTGTACTCATGGTCATGCTTCCGTATACAAATTCAATCACTCCTGTTGACTCGGATAATCTGACCTGGTAAGTAAGGTTTGCTGTCCCGCCTGCATCAAAATTGGCCTGGTTATTCAACCACTCAACGATCAGTATCCTGTTGGGAGCTGAACCGTTCACTTTATAATGAACTTTCCCACTGGTATGTGTACGCTGGTCAGCGCCGTAAGCAGTAATGATCGGAATACCTGCCTGGGCCAATGGTTTGTATGGAGTGCTTGCCTGGGCCGAAGCTCCCAAACGGATAAGGCCATTCTCGTTGATAGAAAATTGCGAGTACCGGACTCCCTGGAAAAAAAAGTCAAAGCCGATATTGGTCAACGGTGAAGGAGTATCATCAGTATTCGGGGCCTGTAATTGTGTAGTTCCCGACGACATATCCGTCAGAGAGCCACTGGTTGCAGTCGCAAAGGAATAATTGGCGGTGTTCTGTGCAAAAATCGTAACAGAAGACAGTACCGCGAATAACAAGAAGTAAATTTTTTTCATAAAACATTTTTGTTTTTAAATAAGAACAGTGATCTGATCCGAAATAATCTTCAAGCAGGGTAGAAAGAAAAACTTATGAAGGAAGGTTTACGAGATGCCGGGCAAGGGTATACCTCGTTTAAAAATAAGCAAACTTTTATATTTAAAAACAAATGTGGACAATATCCAGGTAGCTTGATCCGATGACGTAAAACCCCATGTCATTCCCAATTTGGAAAAGAAATAGCCATACGTGATTGACCTCCCCGATCATTACAGATCCGCATAAAAAAACTCCGGGTCAGCCTGCCATAGCAGACCAACCCGGAGCGTTCAGTACGATTGTAATTTTATAATTTGATTCCCACGGTAAAGCTCAATACACGATGTTTATTCTTATCATCGTCACTGCTGTTACTACCGCTTTGTAATTTAGCAAGGCCATGACCATAATTAACTGCCAGGACAACATGGGCCATTTCGATACCACCCGTAGCGTTGAGACCATAATCAAAACGTTTCAGGATACCATAACCTGCACCTTCTTCATAATCCAGTGTGGAAGGATCATCATCCGACCATTCTATATCGTTCTCACTGTGAAAAGATGTACCGAGGAATTTTCCATCGACTTTATTATGACCCGCTATACCGACGGCGAGATAAGGACCTGCTCCCACAAAAAAACGGATCGGCCCGGGAGTCTTGAAAACAAAATTGGCGGGCACTTCGATATAATAAGGGTTGCTGGTTGCCCGGAAATAAGTGGCATCGGTAGTTTCACCCGACTGCGTTTTTGAACCCTTGCCTGTCAATAAAATAGCGGGCTGGAAAAAGATGAACGGAAGAACTTTCACATTCAATCCTATGCCGACCTGGAAACTGGTTAGCATTTTGGCATCATCAATATCACCATCATCTGCAATACTTACATTTGCCAGGTTGACACCACCTTTTAATATCTGTGCCCGGACCGAAAAAGAGGTTAAGAAAAGAACAACTATCACTAACAACTTCGCTCTCATGTCTACTAAGTTTGATTATCACCTTTTTAACAAAAGTCCTGCCAAAGAACAGACAACAGGTAATCAAACTGTCAGTTAGATTTAACCGCCAATTCCGAAGCTCCGGAAGCAAGGGCGCCAGAATCCGTCAAGATTTATTTAGGGCCACAGCGGTCTGGCGATTAAGCTATTCGACCGAAATGCTTATGAATTCCCGTAGACCTTTATTACCGGTTCTCGTAACACGGCACCTTCCGGACTGCAATGAAAATAAATAATATCGGCGATGGCTCCGGGTGTGACCCATTTGCTGAAATCGGATTTGGGCATAGATTCCCTGTTTTGGGGTGTATCGATCGTGGAAGGAACTACCACGCTGGTGACAACAGATGTGCCTTTCGCTTCTTCATTCATGAGCTCGGCCAGCCGGAAGATCAATGATTTTCCCAGGCCATAGCCTGCCATTCCCTTACTGTTCTTCATATCGGCGCCGGGCCTTGACCCGATCAAAAAAATGCGCCCGTTCCCCTGTTTCATCATTTGGGCAAAAACAGGTCTTGCCACATTGTACGCGGTCTCAAAATTCAATTTGTATTGTTTGGCAATAGCCGATGTGGGAGTATCGATGATGCTTCCCATTGCAAACCCGCCAACTGTAAGAACAGCCACATCGATGCTATCGTGTTTCATGACCATCAGCTCCACGAATTGCTGCGCCAGTTCTTCTTTCATCAGGTCCACCACCGCAGTTTCAAAATTCTTACCGCGAATATCGATCGCCACGGAATCATCGGGAATTACGGTACCGGTAACATAATAATCTTTTTCAAGGAATTTTTTTACAACGGCCTGCCCGAGATTTCCCGATGCGCCGGTTACGATCGCTGTTTTCATTATTGCTGGTTGTGGTACGAATTTAGGCAAACTAATCACGTACCTGAGCAGAGCTTCTCATTTTCACGCCAGGGGTCTATGCCTGTTCTCTGAACCACATAGAAAGATAGAAACATAGGGATTCATATAGACTATGTGTTTTTCTAATGTGCCCTATGATCCTATGTGGCTCAAATCGGGCAATTATTTAATGAGGCCAATAAAAAAGATCCCGTCCCTTTAAAGAGACAGGATCTTTAACTAACCCAACAAAGAAGAAGATCAAATAATATAATTCCAGCCGTAAACATCATTCTCCTGCCCTGTCCTGATCTTTTCCAGTTTTGATTTGATCCTGTTCAGCAAATTCTCATGGCTATACTTTGGCAAATGATAATCGATACCGTTGATATGGATCGTCTGGATGGGTGCCACGACGGCGGCAGTACCGGCTCCAAACGCTTCTGATATGCTCTTGTTGCGGAATGCGTTTTCCAGTTCGTTGATAGAGATACTTCTTTCTTCAGTTTTGTAACCTAGTTCCTGTGCCAACACCAATAATGAGTCCCGGGTGATCCCATCGAGGATCGAATCGGATAAAGGTGGTGTTACCAGGGTATCGTCGATCACGAACATTATATTCATCGAACCTGACTCTTCAATGAACCGGTTCTCTTTTCCATCGGTCCATAACACCTGGTCGTATCCCAGTTCTCTGGCCAGTTTGGTAGGATAATAAGCACCGCCATAATTACCACCGCATTTGGCAAACCCCGTACCTCCTTTGGCCGCCCGGACATAATTGGTTTCCACTTTTACCGTAATAGGCTTTGAAAACAGCTCCGGTACCGGTCCTGTAAAAATGACAAACCGGTATTGTTCGGAGATCTTTATTCCAAATCTTGCTTCACTCGCATATACAAAAGGACGCAGGTATAATGCTGTACCCGGCTGCGCAGGCACCCATGCTTTATCCAGGTTCACCAGTTTTACCAGGCCTTCCATAAATACTTCTTTCGGCGGTACAGCCATACACATTCTGTTCAGTGACCGCACCAAACGCTCATAATGTTTCTCGATACGGAATATATTGACCCTTCCGTCAGACATCCGAAATGCTTTCATTCCTTCAAATACGGTTTGTCCGTAATGCAGGGCCAGCGTGGACGGGTTCAGAGAAAGATTGGCGA
This sequence comes from Chitinophagaceae bacterium, assembly GCA_036009775.1. GTDB lineage: Bacteria > Bacteroidota > Bacteroidia > Chitinophagales > Chitinophagaceae > JJ008. The sequence continues at coordinate 261 of DASYLC010000324.1, read as the reverse complement.
AGGGAACGATCAGCGGTTGCTGCCATTCACCGTCGGCATAGTCACAGACCAGCATATGGTCGGCAACATATTTTCCAAATTCGAGTGCATCGAAATCCACTTCATTGATCCGGGAGCGGTTTGTTTGTTTAATGGTAATGTCGGTAAGCAATTCCATGTTAGATGTTTATGGTTTGTAGTTTATTGTTTATCGTTGTTGCAGGTTCGTGGATGTTTGTAATTTGTGCGGTCGATTTATTGCCTATTGCCTATTGCCTATTG
>DASYLC010000323.1:0-9407 GCA_036009775.1 Chitinophagaceae bacterium | reverse complement strand
CTCGAAGACAAACGGAATGTGCAGACATCGGCCGACAATCCCGAAAAAATATTATTGCTCAAAGGAACCGTCATCTTCGGAGGCACGGAAATAAAAAGTTATTGATAGCCCGGAGGTGTCACCTCTTAAAAGGTGACACCTCCGGGCTGAACTAGTAAACCAAACAACCAACATGTACTGGTATCTTGCAAAAATGGTCTTTCGCATCATCTGTGGCGACGGAAACCACATGGCCCAGTTTGATGAGCAACTCCGCCTCGTTTCGGCTGGCAGTAAAGAAGAAGCTTTTCATAAGGCCCAGTTGCTGGGTATGAAAGAGGAAGAGATGTTCTTTAACCAGAACCAGCAATTGGTGCAGTGGCAGTTTATCAGTGTAAGCGAATTGTACCAGCTGAATGACCTGATCGACGGTGCGGAACTGTATTCCCGGATCGAGGAAAAGGATAATGCCGACAGTTACTTGCACATCGTTCACAAAAAAGCAGAACAGATCCGGTTTGGCAACACCCATGAACTGCTGAACCTCGTATAATCCATGTCAAATTCCCCTTTATCCATAACAAGGTTCCGGGTCATATTCATCATCTGCTGGCTGGTGATGGTGGCTGACAATATCATGGTGCTGACCTTTTTTGGTCTGCCACACAGGGCTGCCATGATCGACAGTGCGATCTCCAATACATTACTCCTGCTGATCTGCCTGATGGTGATGAATACATTGCGCTATTATTTACCACGTGGCAACCAGTATATCAATGTTTTCGCCATTTGTTTGTTCCTCACCATCATATGGTTATTACTCACCAAATGGTTGCTGAGCGTATCGCTGGGTCATTACGACGGCTACAGGGATCTCCTGCATCATTCCTTATCCATACGTTTCAGTATTGCATTTTTATTACTGGGTTGTGTCACGATGATCAGCATTCTCTGGTACAACCAGAAAGAGCAAAAAGAGAACGAGGAACGAAAGACCGACGCGGAAAAACTGGCGAAAGAAGCTGAATTGTTTAAACTGAGGCAACAATTACAGCCCCATTTTTTGTTCAACAGCCTGAACTCCATCAATGCCCTGATCGGCAGCCGCCCGGAGGAAGCCAGGAAAATGGTTCAGCAGTTGTCAGATTTCTTAAGAGGTACCATTAAAAAAGAAGAAACACAGTGGGTAACATTGCAGGAAGAGCTGCAATATTTACAGTTATACCTTGATATCGAGAAAGTACGGTTTGGTAACCGGCTGGCCACCGACATGAATATTGACGAAAAGACCACCGGGCTCAAACTGCCGGCACTGATCTTACAGCCGATCGTGGAAAATGCGATCAAATTCGGGCTCTATGATACCACCGGGGATACGGTGATCCGGATCTATGCAGGAAGAGAGGAAGATAACCTTATGATAAAAGTGATGAACCCTTTCGATCCCGAGACCTCTTCTCCCAAATCGGGAACCGGGTTTGGTTTAAAATCCGTGCAACGGAGATTATATCTTCTGTTTGCCCGGACCAACCTTCTCACCACTGAAGCAAAACAAAATATCTTTACAACAATTGTAAAAATTCCGCAGGACGGCGTCTGATCCGGGGTCAGATCCCTGGCAAGGGGGCCTGACGTCTAAAAAAGAATAAAAAACGATTAAAGAATATAGATCATGAGCAAAGTAATTATCATCGACGATGAACACCTCGCAAGAAGTATTGTAAAAGAGTATTTGCAAAAACACCCGCAACTGGAACTGGTACAGGAATGCGGCGATGGCTTTGAAGGATTGAAAGCTATCCAGCAGCACCAGCCCGATCTTATCTTCCTGGATATCCAGATGCCCAAGATCACCGGTTTTGAAATGCTGGAATTACTTGAGCAGCCTCCGGCGGTTATTTTCACTACGGCATTTGACGAGTATGCGATCAAGGCATTTGAAGCGCATGCTATCGACTATCTCCTGAAGCCATTCAACCAGGAACGTTTTGACAAAGCGCTGTCCAAATGGAATGAGCTACGATCATCTGGTACAGAAAAAGTAACGCAGGACCTGCTGGAATCGGCTTCTCTCTCCCCTTCGCAAAGCCAGCGTATCGTGGTGAAGAATGGCAGTAAAATAAAGATCATTCCCGTACATGATGTATTTTATTTAGAGGCTGCGGACGATTATGTGAAGATCCATACATCCGAAGGTTATTTCCTGAAGAACAAGACGATGAATCATTTCGAACAGGTATTGGATAAAGAACAGTTTGTCCGTTCGCATCGTTCCTATATCATTAATGTCCAGCAGATCACCCGGATCGATCCTTATGAGAAAGATAACCATGTCGCCATTCTTCGTTCTGGCGCCAAAGTACCCGTGAGCCGGAGCGGGTATGGGAAGTTGAAAGAAGTCCTCGGATTGTAAGATTCAAGATTTGGGGGATTGAAGATTGACATGAGACATAGCACAACCGATCCATTGATACAATAAATCTAAAATCTTCCATCAAAAATATTCAAATTAATGAGAATGTCTGCGCTTGATAACCCCGCCTGAAGCCTCTCTGATAGTACTGGCAAAAATAAAGGCTTTGGGATCAATATCGTAAACAAGGTTCTTGAGTTTGCGCCATTCCAGCCTGGTGATCACGGTGAAAATAATATCGCAATCGTTACTTATTTCAAATTTTCCGGGTAAAAAGCCCCGCTCGCCTTTGTAAACCGTAATACCTCTTCCCAGCTTATTGACTAATTGGTATTTGATCGCTTCGCTTTTCCCGGAAACAATGGTGACGCCGGTATACGCCTGCAACCCTTCCACCACATAATCGATGCAACGGGTGGCTGTGAAATAAGTAAGTATGGAATAAAGCGCTGTTTCCAGTCCAAAGCGGAAACCGGCAATGGTGAAGATGATGATATTGATACCCAAAATGATCTCCGTGATGGTGAACGACGTTCTTTTTAATGTATAAACCGCCAGCACTTCGATCCCGTCCAATGCGGCGCCGGTACGCATGATCAGCCCGATACCAATTCCTAAAAAAGCACCGCCGAAAATGGAGATCAGTAATTTATCAGCCGTGAGGGCATAATTGGGAATGAGCAGCAAACAAATACCGAGCAGTATTACACTGATAAGTGTTCGCAAGGCGAAACGTTTGCCTATCGTGAAATAACCGATAATGATAAGAGGCAGGTTCAGTACCAGGATCACAAGACCCAGATTAAAATGATATACTTCGTGCACCAGCAGTGAAAGACCCGTGATCCCCCCGTCAAAAAAAAGGTTGGGTACCAGGAATAGTTTCAATGCAATACCCGCGATGGTTACGCCCAGGATGGTCAGAATGATATCTTCCAGTAATTTGGCGGGCTGGTCTTCATGATAATGTGATAATGCGTTGTCTAAACTTTGTTTTATTTCCTGCAGCATGGCCTGTTTGCCTGGTTCGAGCTCTGCGATGGCCGTCCTGGTGAAGAAATGATGATTCGATAAAAACTCTACCTGGATAAGTGGCCATTCCGTCTCCGATCTTATAATTCCCCGGCTTTTAAATTCCTGGAGTAATCCTCCCGCATTCCCTTTATAATCATCTTTACCAATATAGAACAGGTCAGCGTCACAAAGTATTTCTCCCAAATGGTCTGTGGGCGTTTGCGGCAGGTGGGTGGCCATAATGATCCGGCAGATATGGTCGATCTGTTCAGCGGAATATCCGAATTGCGGCAGGTGTTCCCTGGCCAGGATACAGGATATCTCTTCATGCCCATCGGCTTGTTGCAGGAAGCCTGAATCATGGAACAGGGCGGCTGTTTTTAAAATGATCAATTCCTCACCCGTGATATTTTCTCTGGTGGCTAAATAATTAGCCGCCTCGATCACATTTTTTGTATGACCGGCATTATGATAGGTCAGTTGGGGAGACAGTTCTTTCTCCAGTTTGGGCATCAGGAATGCATATGCTTGTTCGTATTGCATCATAACTATCCGGGTCTTCAGTCAAGGACTTCGTAAATCGTTATTTCCCCGGTCTTATTCTTGAACGAAGCGGGGCCGATCTTATTACAGCTGAACGATTGCTTTACTTTTTCATAACAGGCTTCTGAAATGATGACCTGGCTGGTATTGGCAGCGGTTTGCAGGCGCTGGGCCGTATTCACAGTATCGCCGATGACGGTATAATCCAATCGTTTCAAAGTAACTGAGCCAATATTACCCGATATCATTTCCCCGCTATTGATCCCGATCGACACTTTGGGTGAATAATCCTGGTTGGCGGGTAACGCATTCACCTTATTGCGTATAGCAAGACAGGCATCGATAGCCCTGTCGAGATGGTAATCTCCTTTAAAGACGGCCATCACACAATCGCCAATGAATTTATCGACCAGGCCATTCTGCGCAATGATCTCTGTTACCATTACATCAAAATACTGGTTGAGTAGTTTCACCACCGTATCGGGCGCTTCCTTTTCACTGATCGCTGTGAACCCGCAAATATCAATAAAAGCAACTGTCGCTTCTATCGTCTCATTTTGCATCAACGAAGATTCAAATTCACGTCCCCCCATAAAATTCAGTACGGTCTCATCCACATACATACGCAGGATATTATTCTCCTTGATCGCTTTCATGGTAGAGCGCATCTGCTCCACATGGCGGATCGTTTTGGACACCGTCATTTCCAGGTCCTCAAAATTCACCGGCTTGGTAATAAAATCAAAAGCGCCGCGGTTCATGGCAGTACGAATATTATCCATATCACCATACGCGGAAACGATGATGGATTTCAATAAGCCGTGTTTTTCGTTCAATTTGGAAAGCAGGGTCAGCCCGTCCATTTCGGGCATATTGATATCGCTGAGTACCACATCCACATCAGCATGCTGTTCCAGTTGTTCCAATGCCTTCACGCCGTTGCTGGCAAATACGAATTCGTATTGCTGTTCCCGTATCTTTTGCCGGAACTTTTGCTTGATCAGGATCTCGAGATCCGCCTCGTCATCCACTACCAGGATCTTTGTCATTAGTGTATGGCTTTTAATTTTTCTTTTAATACGGTAAAATCGACCGGTTTGGTCAGGAAATCATCGGCTCCCAGTCTCCTGGCAGTATCATAATTCTCTGCATCGCCATACGCGGTGATCATCATGACCACCGGTGGCGGTTTTGTGTGTTTCTTTTTGATCTGCTCCAACAATTCCAGTCCGCTCATACCCGGCATATTGATATCGGATAAGATCAGTACCACTTCATGCTCATGCGCATGGAGATAAGCCAAACCTTCTTCGCCGGAAAAGGCAAAGACAAAATTCATCTCCCCACTTTTGATCTCCTTCCGGAAGCGTTGCTCAAAAAGGGTTTGAACATCTTTTTCGTCGTCTACTACTAAAATTTTCATCGCTTGAAAATATGATTTTATACGGGTAAAATAACCGTGAATTCTGCAAATTCTCCTTCCCGGGTTTCAACCTTCAGTTCTCCGCCATGACCTTTGGTAATGATATCATAACTCATACTCAGGCCCAGCCCGGTTCCTTCGCCCACAGGCTTGGTGGTAAAGAAAGGCTGGAATATCTTCTCGACCACTTTTGGGGGAACACCATTACCATTATCGCGGATTGAAATGGCTATCCCTTTCGACGTCTTCGCTGTTTTTATAGCTACCACTGGCACGGGATCTCCTGCGCATGCAATTCATTTCCGGAAAGCAGCAGACAAAACGTAATACAGGAAAGTAGTTTTTGCATGCTTTATTGTTTAGAGGTGGCCGGTAATTGAATAATGAATTCAGTTCCTTCATTTTCTTTTGTCACTACTTTTATTTCCTCGCCATGTGCTTTTATAATATCATAACTCAAAGACAACCCCAATCCTGTTCCCTGCCCTGTTGGTTTGGTCGTAAAGAAAGGTTGAAATATTTTATCCAGTACTTTTTGAGGTATCCCATTGCCGTTATCTTTCACCTTCACTAAAACTGTCCCATTCTCTTTTTTAGTACTCACGGTAACAGTGGGTTCATAGCCACTCTCTTGTTGCTTCTTTTTCTCTGTAACGGCATAAAATGCATTGGTGATCAGGTTCAGGATCACCCGGCCGATATCCTGCGGAATGATATTGACCGTACCGATGCTATTATCATAATCCGTCTTTGTCGTAGCGTTGAATGTTTTATCCTTTGCCCGCAGGCCGTGATAAGCCAATCGCAGGTATTCATCAGCCAATGCATTTATATCTGTCGGCTCCTTCTGCCCGCTGCTGCTACGGCTATGCTGCAACATGCCTTTTACAATAGCATCAGCTCTTTTACCATGATAAATTATTTTTCCCTCATTCTCTGTCACGTCTTTCGCAATTGTCTTTACCTCGTTGAAATTCCCTTTTTCTATCTCTTCATTCATTTCGGTCAACAGCTCCTTATTCACTTCCGAAAAATTATTCACGAAGTTGAGCGGGTTCTGAATCTCGTGCGCAATTCCCGCGGTCAATTCACCCAGGGAAGCCATTTTTTCCGATTGGATGAGTTGAGTTTGGGTAGCTTTCAGATCATCAAGGGTTGATGACAATATTTTATTCGACTTGTTCTTCTGGCGGTTATTTCGAAATAGCATGAGTGCAATGATTAGCACTATGGCCAACCCGCCCAACATTGCCCAGGTGCGGATCTTGTTGCGATAATCAACTTTCTCCTGCTTCATCTCCTGGAATTTACGCTGTTCCGTAAAAGACACATTCTGGAACTCCGCAAGGCTCTGGATCCTACCCTTGTATAAACTATCCTTGGTCACCAGTGCCAGCCCCTGGTACTTGAAAGCGCTGTCAAACTCGTTATTTAATTTATATGACGTGGCCAGTTGCTCATAGGCCGTACCGATATTATTTCTGAACGAGGTGATAGCGCCCATTTCACGAATAACTTCCAGATTCTTCAGGGCATAATGCAATACAGAATCTTTCTCACTGGTACCCATGTAATAGTTCAACAGCCTTGCATTGCTCCGGATTATACTGCTGTTAGTGTTCTCTTTTGTTGCCCAATCTAATCCTTCATAGAAATATTTTTTTGCTGTTTCCCTATCTCCTTTTTCAAGGTATACATCGCCAATAATGCTGTAGATATAGCCCCTGTATTTGTTAAGACCTGATGTAACCGAGATCTGTTCCGCCTCCCGGATAAAAAGCATGGCAGAGTCAAGCTTGTTAATGAGCAGGTAACTGTTTCCAAGGTTCATACTTCCCAACAGCATCCGGTATTTATTACCGATCTCTGCAGCAATACTCCTGGCCTCCTTAAAATGCAATATCTGCTTCTCCACGTTTTGCGTCTGTTCCATCAATATGGCATACATATGTTCCGATAGTGACAGGACCAGTTTCCTGCTGTTACCGGGAGAAGGATAAGATGATAAGGCCCAGGATTCCTCTACGCCATCCTTGATATTATCCAGGATCTCAAAAGCCTGCAGTATACATTGTAACGCTGCTGCATAATGACCCAGGTGGATCAGTTGGTAGCCCTTTATATTCAGGCAAAATGCTTCATTCAACGGTTTACCGTTTTTACGAGCGAGCGATGCACTCTGGTCCCCGTAAAACCATGCAGAATCGCGGTTCCTTTCTTCATAATAATTATACAGGGCCCTGTTTGCTGTATACCGCGACGAATCATTGGATGCATCCTTCAAAATACCTTGCAGGCTGTCAATAGCGTTTTGCGCACGGGTTGTTACTGATATTAGCAGCAGCAGGATGATCGTTATATGATTTCTCATTCAGTTAGTTGAGTGGTAATTGTATGATAAATACACTTCCCTCTCCCTCACGTGTTTCCACTTTCAATTCGCCACCGTGTGCATTTACAATATCATAGCTCAGGGATAAACCCAGGCCTGTTCCCTGTCCCGTGGGCTTTGTTGTAAAGAAAGGCTGGAATATCTTATCCAGTACATGGGATGGTATTCCGCTGCCATTGTCTTTTACTCTTACTTCCACCTTGTCACCCTCTTTTTTTGTCGTTACGGAAACAGTTGCCTCAAATTCTTTCCCCGCTTGTTTTTTCTTTTCGTTGACCACATAGAACGCATTGGTGATGAGGTTAAGGATCACCCGGCCGATATCCTGCGGGAAAATATTGACGGCACCGATCGATTCATCATAATCCGTCTTCATCGTTGCATTGAACGACTTGTCCTTTGCCCGGAGACCATGATAAGCCAGGCGTAAATATTCATCGGCCAGCTTATTGATATCTGTGAGCTCCTTGTTGGCACTGCTGCTGCGACTATGTTGCAACATTCCTTTCACGATACCGTCGGCCCGTTTGCCATGGTGATTGATCTTCTCCAGGTTCTGTTTTACATCATTGACCAGCAGTTGCACTTCTTCATAATTGCCTTTTTTTACCTCTTCGATCATTTCATCCAGCAGCTCATTGCTTACTTCGGAGAAGTTATTGACGAAATTCAACGGGTTTTGAATTTCGTGGGCGATACCTGCTGTGAGTTCTCCCAACGAAGCCATTTTCTCTGATTGTATCAATTGTCTTTGTGTAACCTGTAGTTCAGCCAATGCCTCTTCGGTACGTTTTTTCTCGATCTTCAACTGTGCAAGATCTTCTTCCGCCTGGCGGGCGAGGAATTCAGCCTGCTTCAGATCAAGAAAACGGGTGTAAGCCCTTTCAAACTCCACGGCAAACCGGGATTGTATCTTTTTTTCCTCTTCGGTAGCGGGCCTGTTCATACAAATACCAAAGGAACCATATTTCATCATCGCGTCATAGTAAAACACCCCTTCAGGGAAATTACTGAGCTGCATTACTTCGTTAGCGGAACCACCCGCATCATAGACCAACTGGCGATAGGTATCCAGGAAATGGCCGGCATGTTCCGGTGGTATGTTATTAAAATGCATTTTATTTCCTGCCTTCCATTGAACCAGGCATTCACGGGTATAAGCATCGGTCTCCGCCATCGAATAAGCTGTTACGCTGGTCCTGTTATCCGGCCAGGTGATCCAGAATGTATTGGTATCCTTCTCTTCTTCGATCAGCCAGAAATAAGAGAACTGCCAGTCGATCTTTAATTGCCGGAGCTGGTCGCCAAAAACATAGGATATCTGCTGGAGCTCGCTGGAGTTGTTCATTGCGATCACGTTCGCTCTCACTTTTTCCAATGCTGCTTCGATATGTGCTTCCCTTGCCTGAGCTTCCGCTTTTTTCAGATCGACAAAACGGGTATAGGTAAGATTAAAAACTGCGGCAAACCGATCGAGTAGTTGTAATGTTTCCGGAGGTAGCGGTTCTAGTGTTGTAATATTCAGCCAGCCCTGCGAAAAGAAAGACACCTGGTGCAGTCGCCGGCCATGGAAATAAGAGTCATCAATGGTCATACCCAGTTCTGTTCTTAAATATTTGATCCAGTCTTCCAGGCCCTTTCCC